>JBIJBN010000054.1:0-9096 GCA_044345175.1 Luteolibacter sp. | reverse complement strand
GAACGCGCGGACATCCTCCAGCGTGAGCGACCATGCGGCGAGCCGCTGCGCGAGAACCTCGGGCTTCTCGCGCTCGATCTTGTCCACCACGTTCAGGAAATCCGGAATGGATGCTTCCGGCACGCCATGGCCGGTGGCAAAACCGATCCACGAGTGGCGGTCGGACACGCGGACCTTGAAATCACCAGGACCGAAACCGAACGCGAGCATCGTCTCGATGGCGAGCGCGATCAACTCCGCATCGGCGGCGGGCCCGGCCTCGCCGAGGATGTCCGCATTGAACTGGTGGAATTCGCGGCCCCGGCCTTTCTGCGGCTTTTCATAACGGAAACACTGGCCGATCTCGAACCACTTGAGCGGTTTGGGGAAATGCCGGTGATGCTCGGCGGCCAGACGCGCCAGCGAGGCGGTGACCTCCGGGCGCAGCGTCACGTCGCGGCCACCCTGGTCCTCGAAACGGAACAGCTGGGCAGAGAGCTCGCCGCCGGATTTCTTGAGATACAGGCCGGTGTCCTCGAGAATCGGCGACTCATATTCCACATACCCGCAGCGCCGGGCCACCGTGCGCCAGGTTTCGAACAGGTAATTGCGGATCGCGCATTCCCGGGGAATGAAATCGCGGAATCCGGGCAATGCTTGGAAGGAAGTGCCGGCCATGGGCGGGACGGCGAGGATGCACTCCGCCGGGGGTATTTCAAGACGGGATTGCACACCGCGGAAAGCTCAGCCTGCCTGATCGCTCCGCCGCGGGAAGTGGTCCCACCCGCCATGCAGCCGATCACCCTCCCCGGCGAGCACCAGGCTACCGATCACCGTGAGAGGAAGCTCCGGAAAGACGGCCGGCCATGCCTCAAGCAAGGCCGGCACCCGGTCCGCTTCCATCGCCATCAGCAGCTCGAAGTCCTCCCCGTCATTCAATGCCTGCTCCACCGTGCAGCCCGCCGTGAGCGGCAGCGCCGCGCGGTCCAGCACGAATCCGCAGCCGGATGCCTCCGCCAGCCGCGGCAGATCCCTCGCCAACCCATCGGAGAGATCCATCATGGCGGAGGGTTTGAAATGCGATGTCAGCCACCCGGCCTCGGGGATGCGGGGCATGAATCCGAGGTGTTTGCCACTGTTGAACGAGCCGCCCAGGGTTCCGGTGACAAGCAAGCAGTGGCCGGGGCGTGCGGTGGACCGCAGCGTGAGCTGTTCACGTGGCACGCTGCCGGTCGCTGCCACCGAGATCACGGCGGCGGATCCCGCGGGGACCCGCGTGGTTTCACCTCCGGCGAGCACCGCGTCAAAGGTTTCCAGACACTCGCCGACACCACGGTAAAGATCCTCAACCCAGTCCACCCGGGTCGTCGCGGGCAAGGCCAGCGTCACCAGAAACCGCCCCGGCCTCCCGCCCATCGCCGCGAAATCGGATACCACCCGCGCGGCGGCTTTCCAGCCGACGCGGCGCGGCGCAGTGTCCGGCAGGAAATGAACACCGGCCACGATGGCATCGGCCTTCAGCAGTTGCAGCATGGTCTGGTCCGGGCCGGGGTCGATCACCGCACAATCGTCTCCCGGCCCTGCGGCGGGATCCGGATCATGCGGGCACAGTCCGGTCAAGCGGGCGATGAGCGCGTCCTCGCCGATGTCGGGCAGTGTGCTCATTGGGGCGCCTGGATCGGGATGTCGTAATAACGCACGGCCAATTGCACGAGAACGGTGGCGCTGTTGAAACAAAAATGCGCGGCAACCGGCGCCCACAGCGATCCGGTCTTTTCATAAAGCAAAACCAGCACGCATCCGAAGATGAACAATGGCAGAAGCGCGGTGAGGCTGCCATGTGCGGCGGCGAATACCATTGCCGAGCAAAACAACGCCGTGACACCGCCACCAAAACGCTTCAACACCGGATAGAGATATCCGCGGAAGACGATTTCCTCGCACAACGGCGCCGCCACCACCGCGGCGAAGGCCATCAGTCCGAGGATCAGCGGATCCCTGGATTCCTGCAGCAGCTTCACCGTGTCCTGCACGGTCTCGACACCCAGCGAGTCCATCCATTCGAGATATCCGGAAATCTGCAGACAACCGAAAACCAGCCACATCACCACCACCGTGCCGGGTGCGATCAGCACGAGCCACGGCCACCCGCGCCAGCGCAGGCCGAGCCATGAAACCAGGTCCGTGCGCCGCAAGACCATCACCGCCACCAGACCCGCCATGATGAATTGGAAGCCGATGTTGGCGACAAGCGCGCCGGGGTGCAGCTTGGCCGAACCGGAATCCCCGGATCCCAGTGAGGCAAGCGCCAGACCCGAAAACACCAGAAACACCAGCGCCGCGCCTGACAGATCCGCCGGCCGGTAAAACCAGAGAGGCACCTTGGCGCCGGGCAAACCGGGTGGCAGCGGTGGCGGCGCGGGGGAGGGGATGGCGGCGGGATCACCCGCCTGCCGCACCGCGCGGAAATCACCGCCTGGCCGGGCACGCACCACCAGCGCCACCGTGAAAACCATGGCTGCCAGGGCAAAACATCCGGTGAGAACCACTTCGGTGGGATCGTACATGCGCGTTGAGGTCGCGCACAAACTGCGCCGCATCCGGCAATTCCGCCAATCGAAAATCATCCATCTGCAAACTCTCCGCAGCGCGGTTTCCTCCGCGCGGGATGCATCCATGCCATAAGAATCTTGCGCCTCCACAGTGATGACCCTATCTCCGGCACACCGGATGCATGGCACGCCGCGTGCAAGGCATCCCGTATCCGCAACGGCTTGACATCCGGCTGTCCAGGCAATCATGAAACGCATCCCGTCCAAAACACTGGTGAGGAAACCCGGCTTCCACTGGCGGCTTGTCGTCCATCTCTTCATCATCGCCGGGCTTCTTTATGCGATCTCATTCACACGGAGGAAAATCGAGGAAACCAAGGCGGAGCGGGCGGCCGAGGAAATCCGCATCGCCGCCAAACAAGCCGCGGATCGCGAAAAGGCGCTCGCCGAGGCACGCGCTAGGGTGATCCAGGGCAACATCCCGCCCGTCCTGCCGACACCCGATGAGACGATGGACCCCGCCCCCGCGCCGCAGGCGGCCCCAGCCCAAGGTGATCCCGCAGCACCAGCCACCGCGATGCCGGTTGATGACACTCCGCCCCCACCCGCATTGCCCGGCCTCCCGGCGGAAATCATCTCGCTCAATCAAAAGGCCCGCGAGTTGCTCGCTGCCGCGGATGAAAAACGCGGCGCGGCTCTCGCCGAAAACGCCCGCACGTTGATGTGGAACCTCGAGACCCACCTCCAGACACTCCCCAAATCCGGCCAAACTGCCGGCATGCCGCACGTGCGGCAAATCTCCAACGCCATCTCCAATGGCCGCGTGCCGGATCCGGCAGTGCTTTCCGATGATCCGGAACCATCGCCCGAAATCATCGGCATCACACGCCATGCCTCCGAAAAACAGGCGGGCATCGACCGCGGATTCCTCGATGAATCCGCCCGGATCCACAACGCTTACCTGCGCCGCATCCGCGAGGCCGCCGCCAAGGCCGGGTCGGCAGGCGATATCCCGCTCGCCCGCGCCCTCGGAAATGAAATCAATGCCGCGGAGGATCTGGAAAGCTGGCTCCAGAAGCTGGGTTTCGAGGCCGCACCCTGATTCCGCAAGCCGGCCGCGGATCCTGCCGCCGGTTGCCGTCCACCCGCGGTTCCACACCAATGCCACCGGGAGGATATTCTTCCTCTGGCGCACCGCCCATTCCACCCTAGAGTCACCGCGTGCCCGACCCGCTCACCGACTCCATCCGCCTGCACGGCTGCCGCCAGCACAACCTGCGCAACCTCGACCTGGACATCCCGCTGGGCAAACTGACCGTGGTCACCGGACCTTCCGGCTCCGGCAAGTCATCACTCGCCTTCCACACACTCTACGCCGAAGGCCAGCGGCGCTACGTCGAGACCTTCTCACCGTATGTCCGCCAGTTTTTCGACCGCATGGACAAACCGGATGTCGATGCCATCGAGGGCATCCCGCCAGCCATTGCCATCGCCCAGGGAAACCAGATCCGCACCACCCGCTCGACCGTCGGCACGCTCACCGAAATCAACGATTACCTCAAACTCCTCTACCCGCGCCTCGCCACCGCCCATGACCCGCAAACCGGCGAGGCCATCCAGCCGGACTCCCCGGAATCCGCAGCCGCATGGACGCTGAAAAACCTCGCCCGAAAAACGGTTCTCATCACGTTCCCCATCACCGTGCCGCCCGGCACTCCCGTCGCCGAGCTGTTTCCTTTCCTCAATGCCCAGGGTTATCTCCGCGTCCTGATCGGAGGCAATCTCGTCCGCACCGACGATCCACCGCCGCCCGGATTGTTGTCTCCCGATGCATGCGTCCTCATCCTCCAGGACCGTCTCAACATCACGCAGGCCAGCCGCTCCCGCCTCCTCGAAGCCCTCGAGGCCGCATTCCACCTCGGCAAGGGATCGGCTTCCGTCATCGAACATGCCTCATCGGATGTTGCGGGGCAATGCCCCGCCATCAGGCGCGATTTCACCAGCAACTGGACCAATCCCCGCACCGGCTTCACCCTCCGCGCCCCCACTCCCGCCCTTTTCTCATTCAACTCCCCGCTCGGTGCCTGCCCGGCCTGCCGCGGCTTCGGCCGCATCATCGGCATCGATCTGGAAAAAGCCGTGCCAGATGCGTCGCTCTCCATCGCCCGCGGCGCGATCAAGCCGTTCCAAGGCGAACGCGGCGGGGAATGCCAGCGCGATCTCGTCCGCTGCTGCCGGGAAAACGGCGTCGATGTCCGCACAGCATGGGAGGATCTCACCCGCGAGGAACGCGAGTGGATCCTTTACGGCGACGGCCGTGCCGCCACCCACAACACACCGCCGGACATGGAGGCGCTCGAGGCACTCTGGCAGTCCGGCCAGTGGTATGGTGTGAAGGGCTTCTTCGATTGGCTGGAAACCAAGGCATACAAGATGCACGTCCGCGTTTTCCTCTCACGCTACCGCTCACAAACCACCTGTCCCGCCTGCCGGGGCAGACGCCTCCAACCCGAGGCGCTTTGTTTCAAAATCGAGGGCAAATCCCTGCCCGACCTCTGCGCCCTGCCGGTCTCCGAACTGCTGCCATGGTTCACCAATCTCCAGTCCCGCACCACCCATGCCAAACCCGGCATGCCCGCCGCCCACCAGGCCGACACCACCCTGCGGCTCGTTCTTGCGGAAATCCACTCGCGGCTTTCCTACCTCGCACAGGTCGGCCTGGATTACCTCACGCTCGACCGCCCGGCCCGCACGCTCTCCGGCGGCGAGGTGGAACGGGTCAACCTCACCACCTGCCTCGGCGCATCCCTCACCGGCACGCTCTTCGTGCTGGACGAGCCGACCGTCGGCCTCCACGCCCGCGATGTCGCCCGGCTCATCGGCGTCCTGCACAGCCTGCGTGACAAGGGCAACACCCTGGTGGTCGTCGAACACGAGAACGCGGTGATGCAGGCCGCGGACCATCTGGTCGATCTCGGCCCGGGCGCCGGCCAGCACGGCGGAGAGATCATCTATCAGGGACCCGTCACCGTCATGGGCGGCAAACCGGGGAGTGGAAAAAAAAGCGGTGCCGCAGCAGCGGGTGCCACCGGTCATCCGCCAGGCACCCTGCCGTGGTTGAGCGGCGCGCGCGCCATCAAGGTGCCGGCCACCCGCCGCAAACCCGGCAAGGCATTCCTCCGGATCCGCGGCGCCACACGCCACAACCTCCGCAAGCTCGATGCCGACATCCCGCTCGGCCGCTTCGTCTGCCTCACCGGCGTCTCCGGCTCGGGCAAGTCCACCTTCGCCCACGACGTGGTCTATCAGAATCTCGCACGCAAGCTGGGGGCCGAGACCCATGGCGAGGCCGCCCCGCTGCGCGAAATGACGGGCCACCAGCATCTCGCGTCCGTGGAAATGGTCGACCAGTCGGCGGTCGCCCGCACGCCGCGCTCGACACCCGCGGTTTTCCTCGGCGCGTTCGATTTCATCCGCCAGTTGTTCTGCGATACGGAATCCGCCATGGCCGCGGGACTCAAGCCGGGCTTCTTCTCGTTCAATTCCGGTGATGGCCGCTGCGACCGCTGCGCCGGCAACGGTTTCGAAAAAGTGGACATGCAGTTCCTCTCGGACCTCTATGTCACCTGCCCGGATTGCGACGGACGCCGCTACAAATCGTCCACTCTCGACCACCGCTGGAACGGCCGCTCGATCGCCGATGTGCTGGACCTCACTGCGGAACAGGCGGTGACCGTATTTTTCAACAGCCGCATCAAGGATGACAAAAAGGAGCAGCGCCTGTTCAGGGAGATCCGCACATGCCTGCAGCCGCTGCTGGATGTGGGTCTCGGCTACCTCAGGCTCGGCCAACCGCTCAACACGCTCTCCGGCGGCGAATCCCAACGGCTCAAACTCTGCCAGCTGCTGCAGGCGTCCGGCACCCGGGACGGCAGGTTGCTGATCCTCGATGAACCCACGACCGGACTGCACTTCTCGGATATCGAGCGCCTCCTCGCCGTCTTCAACCAACTCGTCGATTCCGGCCACAGCCTGCTTGTCATCGAACACCACTTCGACGTGATCAAGTCCGCCGACTGGATCATCGACCTCGGCCCCGAGGCGGGCGAACACGGAGGACAAATCATCGCGCAGGGCACACCCGAGGAGATCGCCACCCATGACACCGCTACCGGCACCTGGCTCGCAAAAGCGCTCGCAGCCGCACCTTCACGCGCAGGACACGCCGCCAAGCGCCCCGCGCGCGCCCGGCGGCCCGCCACCACCCATGCCGAACCACACATCTCCCTGAAAGGCGCACGCCACCACAATCTCAAGAACATCTCGCTCGAACTCCCGCACGGCAGATTCGTCGTCATCTCCGGACTCTCCGGATCCGGCAAGTCCACCCTCGCCTTCGACATCCTCTTTGCCGAAGGCCAGCGCCGGTTCCTCGATTCGATGTCCGCCTACGCGCGCCAGTTCGCCGGACAACTCGAAAAACCCGAGATCGACATCCTCCACGGCCTGCCGCCCACCGTGGCCATCGAGCAGCGCGTCTCACAAGGCGGTGGAAAATCCACCGTCGCCACCGTCACCGAAATCTGGAATTTCATCCGCCTGCTGTATTCCAAACTCGGCATCCTCTGCTGCCCGGATTGCCAGGTGCCCGTTGAAAAACAATCCATCGCCGCCATCGAGAAAACCATCCGCAGCCACTTGAAAAAAGGCGCCGTCTCGCTGCTCGCACCCGTCATCCGCGGCCGCAAGGGCTACCATACCGAGGTCGCCGCATGGGCGCTCAAGCAGGGTTTCCCACGCCTGTTGGTGGACGGCCGCTTCCTCAATTCAGAGGGCTTCACACGCCTCGAGCGGTTCAGCGAACACGATATCGACGTGCTGGTCGCCGAACTCCCGCCCTCCACATCCGCCAATCACCAGCAAGCCATCACACGCACACTCGAAATCGGCAAAGGCACCATGCGCATCCTCACCGCCGACCAGAAATTCGTCATCCTCTCGACCCTCTCGGCCTGCCCGTCATGCAGCCGTTCGTTCGATGAACCCGATCCCAGGCTTTTCTCGTTCAACTCGCCCCACGGATGGTGCCCGGAATGCCGCGGCTACGGACGAATCCCAAAACAACAACGCCGGCTCGACACCTCCGCATTCGACTCGATGCTCGAGGCGGAACTCGACGCCGACCGCGCCATCGAACGCATGGAGGATGAGGATCTCGTCACCTGCCCGGCCTGCAACGGATCCCGCCTCAACCCAACCGCCGCCAACGTCCGTCTCGCGGGACGTGCTTCCGGCCTGCCCCGGAAGACCGGCGCCCGGCCCGCCGCCGCGGCAGGCAAAGCGGCCGGAAACACCAACTCCCACAACAAGGCCCGCACGGTTCAATCTCATATCTCAAATATGCGATACGTTGGGTCTGGCGCGGCCGCCGGTGCTGGGTCTGGCGCGGATTCCGGCGCGGTGGCCGGCGCTCTGGCCGGAGACGCGCCGCTTGCGGTTGCGGATCTGGCGCGGATGACGGTTTCACGGGCGGCGGCGTATTTTTCCAAGCTGGGCTTCACGGATCCGCGCCAGCAGCTCATCGCGCGCGACATCCTGCCGGAGATCCGGCAACGGCTGGAGTTTCTCGAGGAAGTGGGTCTCGGCTACCTGCAGCTCGACCGTTCCGGAAACACGCTCTCCGGCGGCGAATCCCAGCGCATCCGTCTCGCCGCGCAGCTCGGGTCGAACCTCCGCGGCGTGCTTTATGTGCTGGATGAGCCCACCATCGGCCTGCACCCGCGCGACAACGCCGCCCTGCTGGCCACCCTCATCAAGCTGCGCGACCACGGCAACTCACTGGTCGTGGTCGAACACGACGAGGACACCATCGCCGCCGCCGACCACCTCATCGATCTCGGCCCTGGCGCGGGACGGCTCGGCGGCGAGGTCGTTTATCAGGGTCGGCCGCCGTCATTGATGGCGCCCGGCAAGGCGATGCGGCGCGCGCTCACCGCCCATCCCGGCTCGCCCACCTTGCGCGCCTTCGCCAGTCCGCTGAGCCACCCCACGCGCGGCGGCCGTCGTCCGGTTTCCGCAAGTCATCCGATGCTGGTTCTCAACGGATGCCGCGCGAACAACCTGAAGGATGTCACTGCCGCCATTCCGCTCGGCCGGCTCACCGTGCTCACCGGCATCTCGGGTTCCGGCAAGTCCACCCTGATGCACGAGTGCCTCGCAGTGGCCGCGGCCGCCAGCCGGCGGAAATCCCGTGGAAAAAACCCGCCGTTCACAGGCGCCACCGGATTCGAACACATCAAATCCTTTCATGAGGTGGATCAATCCCCGATCGGCAAGACCTCCCGCTCCTGTCCCGCCACCTACATCAAGGTGTTCGACCACATCCGCGCCCTCTTCGCCCAGCTGCCCGAGTCGCGGATGCGCGGCTTCAACGCCTCACGTTTCTCATTCAACACCGAGGGCGGCCGCTGCCCCGGATGCAAGGGCAACGGCCGCGTGAAACTTGAAATGGATTTCCTTCCCTCCGCCTGGGTGCATTGCGAGTCATGCAACGGCGGACGCTACA
>JBIJBN010000053.1:0-9203 GCA_044345175.1 Luteolibacter sp. | reverse complement strand
CGGAGTGAGGATGCGCCAACCCGAACGCACCGCGATCCGGGCGAGCCGCCGCTTCGGGTTGACCACCGTGGCCTGCCCGCACAGCCCGAGCATCGGCAGGTCGGCGGGGCTGTCGGTGTAACCATGGCAATGGCGCAGACGGCCGCCCGCATCGAACCACGCCCTAGGCAGCACCGCACGCAGGCGATCCACCTTCGCGGCCCCCTTGTGGTTGGTCAGCGCCGGGAAAAACCCGCCGTGGCGGACCACCGTGCCCAGCGTCAGATCGAACCCGAGTTCACGCCCGATCTCCCGTGCGTAGCACTCCGGGCTGGCGGAGGCCAGAATCAGGAAATCCCCGCGCCACCGGTGGCCCTCCAGCGCGTCGCGCAGCTCCGGATAGATGGCGGGCATCACCGAGGCCGCGAACTCGCGCGAATGCCGCGCAAGCTCCTCCCCGCTCATGCGCCACAGGAAACACAGGAACACGCGCTTCATGCGCCCGGCACCCAGCAAACCCGCAAACGGCAGGAACATCAGGAACACCGGCAGGAACGCCACACGCCACGGCGCGCGCCGCAACACATGATGGCGGAACAACAACTGGCAGTCCCAGGCCAGCAGCGTGCCGTCCAGATCAAACAGGGCAATGCCTTCGGGCGGAGACTCGGAAAGGGATGCTGCCACGGACTCGTGAGGTTTCAATGCGCCGGACGCTCAAGATACTTGCGCGAGCCTTGGACATATTTGAGCGCCCACGACTTCACCTGCGACTGCTCCGCGGCGCTGAGCGTCCGCACCACCCTGGCCGGCGTGCCAAGCACCAGCGAACCGGGCGGAATGATGGTGCCGCCGGTCACCAGCGCACCCGCACCGATGATCGATCGCGCGCCGATCTCCGCACCGTCAAGAACGATCGCCCCCATGCCCACCAACACCTCGTCCCCGACCTTGCAGGCATGGAGGATCGCGGAATGGCCGACCGTGACCATCTCGCCGACGTAGCAGCCGTAATCATCCGCAAGGTGGATCACCGCATTGTCCTGGATGTTCGAACGCGGGCCGATCACGATCTCGTTGATGTCGCCGCGCAGCGTGGCCTGATACCAGATGCTGGTCTCCTCGTGCAGCGTGACCCGGCCGATCACGTCGGCACTGGCGGCAATGAATGCCGACGGGTGGATCTTCGGTGAAAACTCCGCGAAATTCTCAATGGCCATGGGACAAGGCTAGCGCACAGGCGGCGATTTCAAATCACGAATGCCGGGAAATTTCCATGCGCTCCCCACGTCATCCGGCGAATGCCTCCTCCACCAGACGCGCCACATCGCCGAACACCCCGTCCTCCAATGGCCGCGGCAGGCCAAGCGTGAGCAGCGGAACCTGCTCGCGGGTGTGATCGGTGCCCGCATGCCACGGATCATTGCCGTGATCCGCGGTGATGATGACAAGATCGCCCGCAGCCACCTTCGGCAGGAATCCGCCGAGCCATGAATCGAATTCCCGCAGGCAGGATGCGTAGCCGTCCGGATCACGCCTGTGACCGTAGAGTGAATCGAAATCCACCAGGTTCGCGAAAATGAAATGCGGGTCCGCGGGCGCCGCATCCCACAGCCGGTCGATCGCAGCCATGCCCTCCGCATTCGACTTGGTGGGGTGCGATTCGCTGATGCCGGACGCTGCGAAGATGTCCGAGATCTTGCCCACGCCGATCGTGCGGACACCGGCGTGCTGCAGGCGGTTGAGCGTGGTCTCCCCGGGCGTCAGCGAATAATCATGCCGGTTGCCCGTGCGGGTGAAATCGGACGGGCCGGTGCCCAGAAACGGCCTTGCGATGACCCGCCCGATGCGGATGCCGCGCTCGTCGAGCAGCCCGCGCGCGGTCTCGCAGATGCTCCACAGGCGCTCCAGCCCGAAGGCTTCCTCATGCGCGGCGATCTGCATCACGCTGTCGGCGCTGGTGTAGAGGATCGGCATCCCGCTGGCGAGATGCCGCGCCCCGAGCCGCGTGAGGATTTCCGTGCCGGAGGAGGCATGGTTGCCGATGAATCCGGTGCCGCATCGCCGTGCCAGCTCGGCCACCAGATCGTCCGGAAACGACGTGAATGTGGCGAACGGCTCGTCAAGCACGAGACCCATCAGCTCCCAGTGCCCGGTGGTGGTGTCCTTGCCCGCCGAACGCGCGGTCAGGCGGGCCCATGAGGCACCATCGCGCGGACGGTCGGCCCGCTGCAGGCCAAGCACCCGGTGAAGCCCGAGCGTGGAAAGATGCGGCAGCCCGAAGCCGGGGATCCTCGCAAACAAATGGCCGAGCGTGTCGGCCCCCAGATCACCGTAATCCGCCGCATCCGGCGCATGGCCGCAACCCACGGAATCCAGCACAATGACCAAAACACGCTTCATCGGATATCCAAAACAGCCCCGCAACGGACACACCGCGAAGGATCATCCGGCACGGGCGGACTCCAGATGCGCAAGCGCTTTGCCAAAACTCGCATTCGCAAGATAATGCCTCAACCGCGCGTCCGTGCAAGCATGGTTCGCACCCGCCCACGCGGAAATTTCCTCCGAGACGGATTTCAAGGCCTCAAGATGCGCCGCGGCGTCGCGGTCGCGCCAGGCGTGGTCGGCAATCACCGCCTCACGGCGCCGCAACAGCTGGATCAGTTCGTCATGCATGGCTCCCGCAAGCCAAGCACACCGCACCGGGATGCGCCAGCCGGATCAGCGCCAAACGCATCCTTGCGGAAAACCGCCGCACCTTGCTAGAAAGACGCATGGCACAGCCAAGCGACGTCCGGGAAGTGCTCCAATACATCCCCCAGTTCCGCGGAAAGGTTTTCCTCGTGCTGGTCGAGGCCGGACTGTTGCCGGAACCCGCCGTCGCGGAAACCCTGCTCGACCTCGCCGTGCTCGAGGACCTCGGCGTGAAACTGGTGCTCGGCGTGCTGGGCGGCGACCTCAAGGACCTCTTCGACTGGACGCTCGAATGCGAAATCATGGCTGCCAGGGTGTCCCGCCCGATCGGCGACCCCGCCGCCGTGCGCGAAACACTCGACATCCTCGCCCGCGGACAGTCCGCCGTGGTCGATGCCTCCGCCACCGGCCCGCTCGATGAGGCGGTCGTCGCTTTCGCCCGCGGCATCGGTGTGGCGAAAATCATCACCCTGATGGATCAGGAAATCCTGATCGACGGCGCACCTGCCCATGCGATCCGCGCCGCGGAGGCCGCCACACTCGAGGACCGCGTGAATCCCGCGGGCGCACCGCTGCTGCGCGCCGCCGCCGAGGCATGCCGCCGCGGCGTGCCGCGCGTCCACGTGCTCAACGGCCGCCGCCAGGGAGTGCTGGTGGACGAGCTGTTCTCCAACGAGGGCGTGGGCACCATGGTCCACGCGGACAGCTACCGGATGATCCGCCCGCTGCGCGAGGAGGACATCCCCGAACTGCTCGGCATGATCGGACGCTCGGTGCGGCGCACCAAGCTGGTCGAACGCAGCTACGAGGACATCCAGTCGCGCATCGGCGACTTCCATGTCATGACCATCGACGACAACGTGGTCGGCTGCGTCGCGCTGCACCCGTATGCCGCGCAACACTGCGCGGAGGTGGCCTGCCTGTATGTGAAACAGGCACACGAGGGCCGGGGCTACGGCGGCCAGTTGGTCGCCCATGCGGAGCAAGGCGCCACCCGCCTCGGCATCCCCCGGGTGTTCGCACTGACCAACCGCGCCGCACCGTTTTTCAGCACGCTCGGCTACACCCCGGCTGCGGCTTCCACCCTGCCGGAACCGCGCCGCACCCAGTTCGAGGCCAGTGGACGCGACTCGCTGGTCTTTTCCAAGGATCTCGGAACCCACCAGCAACCCACATGAAACTCAAATTCTGCGGCGCGGCCGGAACCACCACCGGCTCGCAACACCTCCTCGAAATCAATGGCAGCCGCATCCTGCTCGACTGCGGGCTCTACCAGGGCGTGCGGACCCGGGCCTACGAGGTGAACTGCGGCTTCCCCCACTTCGATCCCTCGGCCATCGATGCGGTCATCCTCTCCCACGCCCACATCGACCACAGCGGCAACCTGCCCAACCTCGCAATCAAGGGATTCAACGGCAACATCTTCGCCACCGACGCCACCCGCGACCTCTGCCAGATCATGCTGGCCGACTCCGCACGGATCCAGGAGGCCGATATCGAATGGCTCAACAAACACCGCACCCGCAACGGCCTCGGACCGGTGGCGCCACTCTACACCGAGCGCGATGCCGAACGCTGCCTGCGCCAGTTCGTCGGCGTGTCATACGGCCGCCCGCTGCACGTGTGCGACGGCGTGAAGGTCACCTTCATCGATGCCGGCCACATCCTCGGCAGCGCGCAAGTGCTGCTCGAAGTCGATGACAAGGCGGACGGCAGACACAAGCGCTTCCTGTTTTCCGGCGACATCGGCCGCGGCGGCAACGAGGTGCTGCGCGATCCGGTGCCGGTGGAGGATGTCGATTTCCTGCTCATGGAGAGCACCTACGGCGGCCGCGAGCACGAGGCGCCGCCCGGCGTCGGCGGCCGCTTCGCGCAAATCATCCGCAACGCCCACGGCCGCGGCGGCAAAATCCTGATTCCTGCCTTCGCCGTGGAACGCACCCAGCAGCTCCTTTACGTGCTCCACGACCTGTTCGAACGCGGGGAAATCCCGGAAATCCCCGTCTACGTCGACAGCCCGCTCGCCGTCAGCGCCACCGAGATCTACCGCCTGCACCCGGAGTCGTTCAACGAGGAGGTCTATCAGAACCTTTTCGAACGCCAGAACCCCTTCGGATTCGAACATCTCACACTGGTCCGCTCCGTCAGCGGATCAAAGGCGCTCAACGACATCCGCGGCACCGCCATCATCATCTCCGCATCCGGCATGTGTGAGGCCGGCCGCATCCTCCACCATCTGAAAAACAACATCGGCGACCCCGCAACCACCGTCCTCTTCGTCGGCTATTGCGCCGAAAACACCCTCGGCCGCCGCATCCGCGACGGCGAAAAGGATGTGCCGATCCTCGGCGGCAGATACAAGGTGCGCGCCCGCATCGAAACCGTCGATTCCTTCTCCGGCCACGCCGACCACTCGGAACTCGTCGGTTATTTCAAACGCACCACCGGCCGCAAGGAACGCGTCTGGCTGGTGCATGGCGAGCGGGAAGCCGCCACGACGCTGCGCGACACGCTGGCCACCATTCATGACGCTCCGGTGGAGGTGGCGGAACTCGGCAACGAAGCCACGTTCTGACCCACCCCGCACCCCCACACGCCCCACATCGGCCACGCGCGCGGGAAATCCGCCACGAATGACCACGGCGGCGGAACTCCGCAATTCTTCACCCAAAATGCCATCCCGGCAGCCTCTGGTCCAGTTCCTCAAGCGTCTGCCAATTCCCCGGCTTGGTGTCGTCGATTCTTTGTGCCATGCGTGCCCGGTAGTCGGCCAGATCCCGATGTCTCAACGCGACAAGAAACGCAGCCAACCTCCGCCGCTCATCCGCCGGCAAGGTCTCAGGTTCAGACCGGATCTCTTGAATGCTCACGGTCATACAATACACCGCAGCACACCCGTGACAGGCCGAACCTTCAATCCCTCCCGTCATCCACCACATCCCCAATTCGGTTCACGGTGGACATTCCGTCGGAGGCGGGACACATCCATCAGACCGCCGATGCGGTTGGCGGTTTTCAGCCGTCCAGCGCGACATACGGCGACTCATGGATATGTGCCTTTTTCCTGCCGGTGAGGATGCGCCACCATTCCAAGGCGCAGGCGGCGATGATCACGCTCACAAAAACCAGGAACACGGAGACAACGATAATGTCGAGGCGGGCGTTGAACAGCGCCGTCTCCACGGATTTCAACTGGTCCGCTGGCACTCCGGCGGCGAGGCGGGCCTCAAGGTTCCTCACCGCGGGCAGGAAGCCGGCGGCTTTCTCCGAAAAGATCTTCATCAGGCCCGCGGCAAAGGTGACCGATGCGAGGAAGACCAACGGCACCAGCGTGACCCAGCAATACCGCGCCTTTCCGGACTTGATCAGCAGCGTGGTGCCCAGGCAGAACGCGATCACCGCCAGCAACTGGTTGGAGATGCCGAAGATCGGCCACAGGCTCTTGGCGATGCCCGCGGGGTCGATCGCACCCTGATAGAGGAAATATCCCCAAGCGGCGACGAGCAGGCCGGTGGCGGTGATGTTGCCGAGCCAGTTGCGCGTGTCGCCGAGCGGCTTCCAAACGTTGCCCAGCAGGTCCTGCAGGATAAAGCGCCCGACCCGCGTGCCCGCATCCAGTGTGGTCAGGATGAAAAGCGCCTCGAACATGATGGCGAAGTGATACCAGAGCGAGAGCGCCGTGTTTCCCGGAATCACCTTGGCGAACATCGATGCCATGCCCACCGCGAAGGTGGGCGCGCCTCCGGTGCGGCCGATCATCGTGGGCTCCTGCAGGTCCGCCGCCAGCTTCTCCATCTCCTCCAGCGTGACCCGGTATTCCGGCCCGTAGGAGTTGATTTTCTCGATTTGCGCGGCAACCGCCACCGGATCGCGCGGATCAATCGGCGAGTTGATGGCGAAATACTGGCCGGGCGGCATCGCGCACGCGGCGATCACAGCCATCAGCGCCACCAGCATCTCGGTTGCCATCGCCCCATAGCCGACCAGGCGGATCTCGCGCTCACGGCCCAACAGCTTGGGCGTGGTGCCAGAGGAAATCAGCGCGTGGAATCCGCTCACCGCGCCACAGGCAATCGTGATGCAGACGAAGGGAAACACCGGCCCGGGCACCACGAAGCCGCTGCCATCGACAAACGGCGTGATCGCCGGCATGTGCAGCGGCGGCATCGCAATCACGATGAACACGCCAAGCACCGCCACCGTGCCGAGTTTCATGAAGGTGCTGAGGTAGTCGCGCGGGGCGAGCAGCAGCCAGACCGGCAGCACCGAGGCGGCGAAGCCGTAGATCATGATCGCCCAGGCAAGCGTGGGGGCGCTCAGGGTGAGCGCGGCGTTCCAGCTCGGCGGAAGGTATTTCCCGGCGGCCACCGCGGCAAACAAGCCCACCACACCCAGGATGGAAACACCGGGCACGCGCATCGCGCCGGACTTGAGAAGAATACCCATGAGCATCGCCAGCGGAATGGTGACGGCAATGGTGAAGAGCCCCCACGGGCTTTCCGCCAGTGCCTTCACCACCACCAGACCAAGCACCGCAAGCAGGATGGTCATGATGGCCAGAAGGGAAATCATGGCAACCAGGCCGATGAAGGGATTGATCTCCTCCTTGAGCATCTGGCCCAGCGATTTGCCGTCGCGCCGCATGCTGGCGAAAAGCACCACCGCGTCATGCACCCCGCCGCCGAGGGTGGCGCCGATCAGGATCCACAAGGTGCCCGGCAGATAGCCGAACTGCGATGCCAGCACCGGGCCGACAAGCGGGCCGGGGCCCGCGATGGCTGCGAAATGGTGGCCGAAGACCACCCATTTCGGGGTCGGCACGAAGTCCTTGCCATCGGCCCGCGTCACCGCGGCGGGCGCGCGCGTGTCATCAATGGTCAGCACCTTGGCCATCAGCCAAGCGCTGTAAAACCGGTATCCAACCGCAAACGTGCAGACGCCGGCAATCACCAGCCAGATGGCATTGACCGGTTCGCCACGTTGGAAGGCAGCCACCGACACCGCGGCCACCCCGAGCAAAATCACGGCGGCCCAGATCAAAACGCGCAATATCCGGTTCATCTTGCGCCAACCCCTAAATGGCTTGTCGCCCCCTGCCAAGGCCGGAATCGGGCATGACGCCGCATCGCAACGGACACAGGGCAGCCGGTCCCCACACACCCGCCATTGATTCCGGCCGCGCGCCCTGCATAATGCGCCGGTATCCGCCAAGCGCATGCTCACCCTGCTCAAGATCCGCAACCTGGCCCTGGTCGATGAACTCGTCTGGGAACTCGGCCCTGGATTGATCGGCGTCACCGGCGAGACCGGCGCCGGCAAGTCGGTGATCGTCGGCGCGCTCAAACTGGTCCTCGGCGGACGTGCGGACAAATCGCTGATCCGCACCGGCGAGGAATCATGCACCGTCGAGGCGGTCTTCGAGCTGCGCGACACCCGCGAAATCAACAACATCCTCGGGGACGGCGGGCTGGATCCTTGCGAGGACTCCCAACTCATCGTCCGCCGCGTCATCAGCCAGAGCGCAGGCCGCCAGTTCATCAACGACTCACCGGTCACACTCAACCTGCTCAAACGCCTCGGCGGACACCTCGTCGATCTACACGGCCCGCACGACCACCAGTCGCTGCTCTCCACCGAGCGCCAGCTCGCGATGCTCGATGCCTACGCCGGCGCGGAACAGGCGCTCGCCGGATACCGCGATCACCACCGCGCCTGGCGGACCAAAACCACCGAACTCGAGGAACTCCGGCACGCCGAAAACGCCAGCGAACAGGAAATCGACCTGCTCCACCACCAAATCCGGGAAATCGACGCCGCCAACCTGAAACCAGAGGACGAGCAGGATCTCGAAGACCGCTGGCGCCGTGCCTCGAATGCCAGCCGCTTGCTCGAAACCGCCTCCGCCGCCACCGCCGCCCTCGCCGGAGAGGAGGGGGTCCTCACTCGCCTCGCCGAAGTTCAGCGGCTCGCGCGCGACCTTGAAAAACTCGACCCCTCGATCCACGGGAAAACCGCCGCACTGGAATCCGCGGTCATCGAATTGCAGGAACTCGAGCGCGGCCTCGCGGACTATCTCGACGAGCTCGACACCCAGCCCGCCGAGGCTGCCGCACTGGAGGAACGCGTGAATGTCGTGGAAACCCTCAAACGCAAATATGGGCCCTCACTCGCCGATGTGCTCGCACGCCGGGAAAGCGCCGCCGCACGCCTCGACACCATCGAGAACCGCAGCGGCAAACTCGAGACACTCGGGCGCGAGCTCTCCGCATGCCGCGAGGCGCTGGAGACCGCAGGCAAATTCCTCACCACCATGCGCCGCAAGGCCGCACCACGGCTGGCCAGGGAGATTGCCGCCGAGCTCAAGGACCTCGGGTTCATGCAGGCATCGTTCGACACACCGCTCGTCCCGCTCGCGGATCCCGGCCCGCAGGGCTTCGAGGGGGTCGAGTTCCTGTTCGGACCCAACCCCGGCGAGCCGATGATGCCGTTGCGTCAGGTCGCCTCGTCCGGTGAGATCAGCCGGGTGA
>JBIJBN010000052.1:0-9216 GCA_044345175.1 Luteolibacter sp. | reverse complement strand
GGGCTGACCGGTCTGGAGCAGGTCGTTGCGTCAGGATTCATGACACCCGGTGGATCGGCATGTCGCGTGCTGTGAGGGTGTTCTTGACTTCGCCATGCTTCCGGGGATTCTCGACCGTCACCAAGCCAGATTCATGTCCGCCGATTCCCTCCGTTCCGCAGTCCGTGATGTGGTGGACTTTCCGAAGCCCGGCATCATTTTCAAGGACATCACGCCGGTTCTGGCGGACGCCGGTTTGTTCCGTGAATCCATCTCGCTGCTGTGTGAAACGGCGGCCGGGGCGCGCATCGACAAGGTTGTCGGCATTGATGCGCGGGGATTTATCTTTGCCTCGGCTGTGGCCGACCGTCTTGGTGCGGGGTTTGTGCCGGTGCGCAAAAAGGGCAAGCTGCCGTGGAAAACACGGCAGACCGCCTACTCGCTCGAGTATGGCGAGTCGATCGTGGAAGTCCATGAGGACGCGGTGAGGCCCGGGGAGTCGGTCCTGCTGGTGGACGACCTGTTGGCGACCGGCGGCACGGCGGCCGCGGCTGTGAAGCTTCTCGACGAGCTTGGCGCGCGGATTGCCGGGATATCCGTGCTTATTGAACTTTCATTCCTCCATGGCCGCGGGGTGCTCACGCCCCATCCGGTGCATGCGATCCTCAGCTATTGACACACACCGCAACGCTTCCATCCGTCATGTCCTGGCAATCCTACAACGAATCGCTTCTCCGGTATCCACAGCTCGGTTTCTCGCTGGATCTCTCGCTGATGGACATCGAGCCCGGGATCGAGGAGCGGATGGCGAGTGCGGTCGACAAGGCCTTTCGCGACATGGAGGCGCTCGAGGCCGGTGCGATTGCGAATCCTGACGAGGGCCGGATGGTCGGTCATTACTGGCTGCGCAATCCGGCGCTCGCGCCCACGCCGGAGCTCAGGCAGGCCATCAGCGGCCCGTTGTCGCAACTCAAGGTGTTTGCGGCGGGCGTGCGCGCGGGCACGGTCAGGTCGCCCGGGGGCGGTGTGTTCCAACAGATCCTGTTGATTGGCATTGGTGGATCGGCGCTGGGTCCCCAGCTTGTTGCGGATGCCGTCGGCCGTGACGCGGAAATGCCGGTATTCTTTTTCGACAATACCGATCCTGCGGGCATGGATGCGGTGATTGCCGCGCTCAGGGCGGCCGGGCTTGACCACACGCTGGTGCTGATCATTTCCAAATCCGGGGGCACGCCGGAGACGCGCAATGGCATGCTCGAGGCCAAGGCCGCATGGGAGGCGGCCGGTCTGGATTTCGGAAAGCACGCAGTGGCCATCACCGGTGCCGGATCGATGCTCGACCAATTCGCCGGGGCGCACGGGTTCATCGCCCGTTTTCCGATGGAGGACTGGGTGGGCGGCCGCACCTCGGTGCTGTCGACCGTCGGGCTGGTTCCGGCGGCCTTGCAGGGCATCGACATCGACCGTCTTCTTGCCGGTGCGGCGGCGATGGACGTGGAAACCCGCCGTGCGGATGTCAAAACCAATGCCGCCATGCGGCTTGCGCTTGCTTGGCACCAGGGCTGCGGCGGCAAGGGAGCGAAGGACATGGTCGTGCTGCCTTACAAGGATTCGCTGGTTTTGTTATCAAGATACCTGCAGCAGCTCATCATGGAATCGCTCGGCAAGGAGCTGGATCTCGACGGCAGGATCGTGCACCAGGGGCTCGCCGTGTATGGCAACAAGGGTTCCACCGACCAGCATGCATACATCCAGCAGTTGCGTGACGGAGTGGACAATTTCTTCGCCTGCTTCATCGAGGTGCGCAAAGGGCGTGATGGTGCGGGCATCGAAGTGGAGCCCGGCACGACCACTGCGGACTACCTTCAGGGATTCCTGCGCGGCACACGCAGGGCATTGCATGCGGCCGGCCGGAAATCGCTGACCATTTCGATTCCGGAGGTGACGCCGTTCACCCTGGGCCTGCTCATCGCGCTTTTCGAGCGCGCGGTTTCGTTTTACGCCTCGTTGGTTCACATCAACGCCTACCACCAGCCGGGTGTGGAGGCGGGGAAAAAGGCCGCGGGCGTGTTCCTCGATCTGCTCAAGACCGTGCGCGGACAACTGGCCTCCGCGCCACAAACCGCCGGGGAGATCGCCGCGGCGGTGGGCGCTGATCCGGAGGATGTCTATCACTGCCTCAACCACCTCGCCGCCAACGGCGGGGCCGTGGCCGAGACCGGAGCGACACCGGCGCAGGACCGTTTCACCGCATGAGCGGGTCTTCTGGCGGCCGGTTCAGGCCGCCTGCCGCAGCAGGGCCACCATCACGCCCTGGATGACCAGTTCGCGTGCGGGGATGAGATCCGGGAAGTCCGGGTTTTCCGCCCGCAGGAACGGTTTGCCTTTTTCGACGAGGTAGCGCTTGAGGGTTGTCTCGCCGTCGATGAGCGCCGCGACGATGTCACCCTTGCGGGGTTCGCGGAACTCGAGAATCACGGTATCGCCGTCGCAAATGTGGGCGTCGATCATCGACTGTCCGCGCACCTTGAGGGCGAAAGTTCGCGCGCGGCGGGGGATGCCGAGGGCGGTGATGTCCACCGAGACACAGCCCTGGCGGACTGGCTCCGCGTCCTGGGCCATGCCGGCGGCGATGTTGCCGTAGATCGGGATATCGGCGATTTCGCCGCGGTCGAGGTCTTCGGGGAAAATCACGGCACGGGCCTTGCCGGGCAGCCGTTGGATGACCCCCTTGCGTTCCAGCGCCCGCAGGTGGCTCATGGCCGCGGTCTGGCTGGCGAAGCGGAAATAGTGCTGGATCTCGCGGGTGGAGGGCATGATGCCTGTTTCCCGCTGGCTGAGTCGCAGGTATTCCAGGATTTCGCGTTGGCGTTGGGTCAGTTCCGGTTGCATGTTTTTGAACACTGTTCTTCGGAACAAAAAACCAGATGCCGGGCGGTGGCAAGCGCAAAGTTCGCGCGCGGGGCGGGCGGTGTCCGACTGCGCGGGTGGGCGCCGGTGAACGACGGCTTGCCCTCGGCCGGATCAATGCCTAGGGTGCGCGGGAAACCAGCACTCATGAAGTTCGTCCCTTTTCTCGCCCTGATCATCCTGGCGGCCCCGATAGGCGCCCAGAATGAAACCGCGCCCGCGGAGCAAACGCCGGCACCGATCAAGCTGCTGCCGAACCAGCAGGCCTTCCTCAACCTGCCGGAGGAGTCGCGCAAGGAATTCCTCAAGCATTTGAACGAGGCCAACCGGGTATTCCAGCAGAAGCGCGTCTTCGAGTGCCTTGAGGAGCTTCACAAGGCCTCGCAGATCTTCGCGGAAAGTCCGGAGCTGCTCAACCTGCGCGGCAGTTGTTATGTGGAGATGCGCGCGTTCGACAAGGCGCTGGCGGACTACAGCAAGGCGGCCGCCCTGGCCAAGGACAACCCCAATGTCCAGTTCAACATCGGCGAGGTGTATTTCGTCACCAAGCAATGGCAGCAGGCCCACGACATGTTCGAGAACGTTCTGCGCAACCTGCCTCCCGACAACATCGGGCTCGGACGTCTGGTGGAATTCAAGCTGTTGCTTTGCAAGAAGAAGCTCGGCAGGAACGAGGAGGTGGCGGTGCTTGCGGAGAAATATGATTTCCTCGACGACTCGCCGTTCCATTACTTCGCCCAGGCCGCGCTGGCCTACGAGAACAAGGAGATGATCAAGGCCGAGCAATGGCTGGCCCGCGCCGGGCGTGTTTTCCGCGATCCGAACATCCTCGCGCCGTGGCAGGACACGCTCGTCGAGTTCGGCTACATCAAGAGCTTCTACGGCGAGGATGAGGTGGTGGAGTGAGCCGCCCCGGAGGCGTGTCTCACCTGCCCCAGCGCTCCAGCAGCGTGGCGGCCATGCTGCTCGGGGTTTCGGCCACGGCGATGCCGCACTCGGCGAGGATTTTCTTTTTGGCCTGCGCGGTGTCCTCCTCGCCGCCGACGATCGCTCCCGCGTGACCCATGCGGCGTCCCGGAGGCGCGGTGGCGCCGGCGATGAAGCCGGCGATCGGTTTGGTGCAATGGTCCTTGGCCCAGCGTGCGGCCTCGACTTCCGCATTGCCGCCGATCTCGCCGATCATGATGATCGCCTCGGTCTCCGGATCCTCGTTGAAGAGTTTGAGCACATCGAGGTGCGAGGTACCGTTGATCGGGTCGCCGCCGATGCCGACGCAGGTGCTCTGGCCGTAGCCGAGGCGGGTGAGCTGCCAGACCGCCTCGTAAGTGAGGGTGCCGGAGCGCGAGACGACGCCCACGTTGCCGCGTTTGTGGATGTATCCGGGTGCGATGCCGATGCGGCAGCCTCCGTGGCTGTTCTCGCCGTAGCCGGGGGTCACCAGTCCCGGGCAGTTCGGCCCGATCAGCCGCGAGCGTGAATTGGCGAGCATTGCCTTGACGCGCATCATGTCCATGACCGGGATGCCCTCGGTGATGCAGACGATGATGCCGACGCCGGCATCGGCCGCCTCGAGGATGGCGTCGGCGGCGAAAGCGGGCGGCACAAAAATGGCGGTGGCGGTGGCTCCCGTTGCGTCCACCGCCGCGGCCACCGTGTCGAAGATCGGCACGGTATCGTCAAACAAGCGTCCGCCCTTGCCGGGTGTGATGCCGCCGACGATGCGGGTGCCGTATTCGAGCGAGAGCCTGGCATGGCGGGCGCCGGACGCGCCGGTGATGCCCTGGACCAGGACCTTGGTGTATTTGTCGATCAGGATGGACATGGGAGCGGGTGCGGGAGGTTGGGATGCGGTTTTTGATTTCAGGAAACCGCCCGGACGATGGTTTTGGCGCCCTCGTCCATGTTTTCGGCCGGGGTGATGTTGAGGCCGGAGGCGGCGAGGGTGGCCTTGCCGGCCTCCACGTTGTTGCCCTCCAGGCGGACCACCAGCGGCAGTTTCAGTCCGGTTTCCCGGGCTGCGGCGACGACGCCCTCGGCGACGATGTTGCAATCCATGATGCCGCCGAAGATGTTGATGAAGATGCCTTTCACGTGTGGATCGCCGAGGATGATCTTGAAGGCCGCGGCCACCTGTTCGCGGGAGGCGCCGCCGCCGACATCGAGGAAGTTCGCGGGTTCGCCGCCGTGGTGCTTGATGATGTCCATGGTGGCCATGGCCAGTCCGGCGCCGTTCACAAGGCAGGCGATGTTGCCTTCCAGGCCGATGTAGTTGAGTTCGTATTCCGATGCGGCGGCCTCGCGCGGGTCCTCCTCCTCCTTGTCGCGCATCGCCTGGATTTCCGGGTGGCGGTAGAGCGCGTTGTCATCGAAGTTGAACTTGGCGTCGAGCGCATAGACATGTTCGTCCTGGGTGACGACCACCGGGTTGATCTCGACCATCGAGCAGTCGCACTCGGTGAAGAGCTTGTAGAGCGAGTGCAGCATCCGCCCGAACTGCCGGGCGGTGGTTTCCAGGCCGAGTCTCTGGCAGAGTTTGCGCACCTGGTAGGCCTGCAGGCCCGCGAGCGGGTTGACGAACTCGCGGAGGATTTTCTCCGGGGATTTTTCCGCCACCTCCTCGATGTCCATGCCGCCCTCGGTGGAGACGATGATGACCGGACGGCAGGTCTGGCGGTCGAGCAGGATGGCCAGGTAAAGTTCGCGGCTGATGGTCACGGACTCGGTGACCATGACTTTGCGCACGAGGCGTCCGGCCTCGCCGGTCTGTTTGGTGACGAGCACCTGGCCGAGCATCCGGCCTGCCGCGTCGCGCGCCGCCTCGGGCGAGTCCACCAGCTGCACTCCGCCCTTGTAGCCGTTTTTGAACACCCCTTTGCCGCGGCCGCCGGCATGGACCTGGGCTTTCACGACCAGGTGTTTGACATCCAGCCACTTGGCGGCGTCGTAGGCCTCCTTGGCGGTGGATGCGACCTTGCCCTTGGGGCTGGGCACTCCAAAGCGGTCGAAAAGTTCCTTGGCCTGGTATTCGTGGATGTTCATGGGGCGGAAAATCGGTTGGGCGGACGCGCGGGGCGGGCGCAACGTATTTCCCCCTGCGGCCGCCGGTCAAGGCATCCTCCCGGAAAAAACCGTTCCGGGGTGTGGTTTTTCCGGTCCCGGGCTGGCGGCGTCCGGCCGCGGCAGGTCAGCCGGCGGGGTGCGGTCCGTTTGTTAGAGCGAGTGGCCCATGCGCGTGCGCTTGGTTTCGAGATAGCGCTTGTTGTGCGGGTTTGCGGGCAGCGACAGCGGCAGTTGTTCGACGATTTCGAGGCCGTAGCCTTCGAGACCGATGACTTTCTTGGGGTTGTTGGTGAGCAGGCGGATGCGGCGCACGCCGAGGTCGCAAAGGATCTGCGCGCCCATGCCGTAGTCGCGGAGATCCGAGGCGAAGCCGAGTTTTTCGTTGGCCTCGATGGTATCCAGCCCCTGTTCCTGGAGTTTGTAGGCGTGGATTTTGGCGGGTAGGCCGATGCCGCGGCCTTCCTGCCGCAGGTAGAGCAGCACGCCGCCCTCCCTGGAGATGTGTTCGAGGGCCGCGGCGAGCTGGCCGCCGCAATCGCAGCGCTGCGAGTGGAACACATCGCCGGTGAGGCACTCGGAGTGCACCCGCACCAGCATCGGCATTTCCGGATCGATGGCACCGCGGCTGAGCGCGAGGTGGTGGCCGCCATCGGTGGCCACGCGGTAGAGGTGGCAGTCGAATTCGCCGTGGTCGGTGGGCATCCGGATGGTCTGCTCGCGGGTCACGAGTTTCTCGGAGCGGCGGCGGTATTCGATGAGCTGGGCGATGGTGCAGGCTTTCAGGCCGTGGCGTTTCTGATAGGCGGCGAGATCGCCGACCCGCGCCATGGTGCCGTCGTCATTGATGATTTCACAGATCACCGCGGCCTCGGGCAGGCCGGCGAGGCGTGTCAGGTCGATTGCCGCCTCGGTGTGTCCGGCGCGGCGCAGCACGCCGCCGGGCATCGCGCGGAGCGGGAAGATATGGCCCGGGCGCACGAAGGCATCGGCACCGGCGGAGGGGTCCGCCAGCAGGCGCAAGGTCGCCGCGCGGTCGGCCGCGGAAATGCCGGTGGTGATTCCCTTGGCCGCATCCACGCTGACGGTGAAGGCGGTTTTCTGGCCTTCGAGGTTGCGGCGTGTCATTTGCGGCAGGTCGAGTTCCTCGGTGCGGCCGGGTGGCAGTGGCGCGCAGATCAGCCCGCGGCCGTGCACGGCCATGAAGTTGACCATTTCCGCGCCGCACAGCGAGGCGGCGCCGATCAGGTCCAGCTCGTTTTCGCGCGACGGGTCATCCGCGCAGACGACCAGCCTGCCGGCGGCGATTTCGGCGATGATTTCATCGATCGGGCTGAACAGGCGCTCGGTGTCTGACATGGGTGGAGGTTTGGGCCGCGCGGGTTGCTGGCGGCGAGTCAATGCATTCCCGCCGCGGGCGGCAATCCCGCAGTGCCATTCAATTCAGAAACGGATCCGCGGGGGCCTCGGCGAGAATCCGGTGGTAGGGCGACATTCCGCGCAGCAGTTGCGCCCACAGGCTGCGGTCGTGGGCGTGACCGAGCAGGTCGGGCCGCGGGCATGTGGGAAACCACGATGGGTTTTTGAGTTCGCTCTCGAGCTGTCCGGCGCTCCATCCCGCGTAGCCGATGAACGCGCGCACGATGCGGCCCGGGCGGTGCGAGTGTTCGGCCGCCTCGTCCGCGGAGATGCGCAGCGCCCAGCGCAGGCCGTGTTTGCGGCTCCACCAGAACGAGCTGAACGTCATTTGCTCACGCATGACCGGTCCCCCGTGATGGACGGCCAGATGCCGCAACGGCGCGAACGCGTCATCCTTGAGGAAATCGCCGACTTCCCGGCCTGACGGCTGGTTGAGGATCAATCCGGCGGCGCCCTCGCCGGGGCTGTGGGAGGTGAGAAGGATCACCGAGCGGTCGAAGGTGCCGTCCTTCAGGGAGGGGTCGGCGATCAGCAGGCTGCCGCGCAGCAGCACCGGCGCGTCGGATTTCGATGGGTCGGCTGGCACGGCCGCAAGATATCTCAAGACGGGGTGGCGGGCAATCCGTGGATTTCCCCCGCCGGATCCGCGTGCTTGCCGCGGCACCGGTGATCGGATATCTCCGCGGCATGAGTTTGGAAACCACCCCCGGAGCGGCTGTCGGTGTGATCGGCGGCAGTGGGCTTTACGAAATGGAGGGCCTTGCGGACGTGATGGAAACCGCGGTGAAAACGCCCTATGGCGATCCATCGGACCGGATCATCACTGGTTTTCTTGAGGGGCGCAGGGTGTGTTTCCTGCCCCGGCACGGCGTGGGACACCGCTTGCTGCCGCATGAGATCAACCACCGCGCCAACATCTGGGCGCTGCGCTCGCTGGATGTGCGCTGGTTGATCTGCGTGACGGCCGTGGGCAGCCTGCGGGAGGAAATGAAGCCGCGCGACATCGTGGTGCCGGACCAGCTCATCGACCGCACCGGCTCGGCGGCGCAGCACACGTTTTTCGGCAAGGGTATCGCCGCGCACGTTGGATTTGCCGATCCCTACTGCGCGGATCTCCGGCAGGTGCTGCTGCGGGCCGCGGGTGGCATCACAGACGGCATCCATGACGGTGGCACCTACCTCTGCATGAACGGGCCGGCGTTTTCCACCCGTGCGGAGGCCGCCATCCACCGGATGATGGGGGCGGACTTGATCGGCATGACCAATGCGCCGGAGGCCCGTCTCGCCCGTGAGGCGGAAATCGCGGCAGCCACCCTCGCGCTGGTGACCGACTATGATTGCTGGAAGCAGGATGAGGAGGCGGTGGAGGTTGATGCCGTCGTCGCCAATCTTCATGCAAACACCGCACTGGCCAAACGCATCATCGGGGCGGCCGTGCCCTTGATTCCGCAAGGCCCGTCCAGCGCGGCCCACCGCGCGCTCGACACCGCGTTGTTTACGCCGCGCGAAATCTGGCCGGCCCATGCGGCCACGGATCTCGCGCCCTTGCTGGGGCGTTTCCACCGCTGAGCGGCCTAGCTTACGGTGTCCCACCATTCCGGTTCGTTGCCGGGCTTCCATTTGATGCTGCAGCCGCTGCTCGGATACGGCCGGACCAAGGGTTGCTCGCCATCCAGCATCCGGCGCACCGCCTCGCGCAGGTCGCCGCCCGATGGCCGCGCGCCATCACGCGGGCGCGAGTCGTCGAACTGCCCGGCGTAGGCCAGGCGGCCGCCGGCATCCAGCAGGAAGAAATCCGGCGTGCAGGCCGCACCGTAGGATTTGGCCACCTCCTGGGATGAGTCGATCAGG
>JBIJBN010000300.1:0-2739 GCA_044345175.1 Luteolibacter sp. | reverse complement strand
CGGGAAGTCGATTTCCGCAAAGATGGCCTCCGCGGAGGCGGTCAGGAAGGTGGCGTTTTCAATATGGTTCTCCCTCGCGTTGCGGCGCGCCCACTCGCACGAGGTTTCCGAGACCTCGACCCCCGCCACTTTTTCAAAATGCCGGGCGAGTGTCAGCGCGAAGAGCCCGGAGCCGCAATAGGCGTCCACCAGGAAGCGCGCGCCGCCGGCCGCGGCCTCGCGCGCCACATAACCGGTGAATGCCGGCAGGATGAACGGATTGTTCTGGAAGAAATCCCCCGCCAGGAATCGGAATGCCAGATCGCCCACCCGCTCGGTCGCCACCGCCTTGAAATCCGTCTCCACCCCGTCGGCTGTCGCGCGGATCAGGATGGTGGAGCCACGTTTGAAAGTGGCCGCCCGCGCCCGGATGTCCTCGCGGATCGCCGGCAACGCGCGGTTGATCGCATCCATCGCAATCGCACACCCGGGCACATCCACGAGCTGCAACCGCCGGCTACTTGCCAGAAATCCGATCGCTCCGATCCGCCCGTCGCGCGGTTTTTCGAAATGCGGCGTGATCTTGCTGCGGTAATTCCAGATCCGCCCGTCCGAAAGACAGGCATTCACCGGAAACTCCATGCCGGCCATGTGCTTCATCAGCTCCGCCACCTGCCGTGATTTCCACTCGAGCTGCCTCGCATGGTCGAGATGCTGGTATTGGCAGCCGCCGCACTCGCCAAACAACGGACAAACCGGCCGCACCCTGTCCGGCGATGCTTCCAACACCTCCACCAGATCCGCGTGCGAGCAGTTCTTTTCATTGCGGTGGATGCGCGCCCGCACCTTCTCACCCGGCAGGGCGAAGGGCACGAAAACCACCCAGCCGCCCACCCTCCCGACGCCCGCACCCAGATTCGTCAGCGAGTCGATCCCGAGTTCGATCTCCTGATGGTAATCGAACGGAACCGGAACGAACTTCTTCGGCGGGCGCGGGTGCATGGATCGGGCGCGAAGCGTGGGTCCGGGACGCCCGCCAAGCAAACGATTTCCACCGCTCAGGCGAGCCCGTGAAGCACTTTCACCGACTCCCATGCGGCCCGCACATCGTGCACGCGGAAGATCTCCGCTCCGCGTGCCATCGATGCGGCGATGCAGGCGATCGTCCCCGCGTCCCGCTCCCGCGGCTCCCGCAGCCCGAGCACCTC
This sequence comes from Luteolibacter sp., assembly GCA_044345175.1. Taxonomy (GTDB): domain Bacteria; phylum Verrucomicrobiota; class Verrucomicrobiia; order Verrucomicrobiales; family Akkermansiaceae; genus Luteolibacter. The sequence continues at coordinate 1,552 of JBIJBN010000300.1, read as the reverse complement.
GCCGATCACCGTCTTGCGCGAAACCGGCACCAGCACCGGACGGCCGAAACGCCGCAGCCGCTGCAATTCGCGGATAACGGTTAGATTGTCGTCACGCTGCTTGGCGAAGTCGATGCCCGGATCCAGCACCACCGCCTCGCGCGGGAGTCCGGCGGACTCCGCCAGCGCCAGTTTTTCATCGAAAAACCTTTCCATCTCCCCCATCACGTCCGCCCATTGCTGGTGCGCGTGCGGCACCTTCGGCTCACCCACGCTGTGCATGACAAGCAGCGCCGCGCCGTGCTCCGCGCAATGCCTCGCGTTTTCCGGATCCGGCAGCGCGCCCATGTCGTTGAGCAGTTCCACACATCCGCTCCGCAGGATCTCCCGCACCACTTCCGGCCGCCAGGTGTTCGCGGAAAGCACCGGAGGCCACAACTGCTCCTCATCGCGCGGCGAAAGATCACGCCAGACCTCCTCCCAGCGCCCGAGGAACCCGCGGAATCGCCGCAGCTCCTCCTCCACCGGCACCGCGGTGCGGTTCGTCCGCGCGCTCTCCGCCCCCACATCCACCACATCCGCCCCCGCCAGCACCTGCTCCCGCGCCAAACCCACCGCCGCCACCACATCCAGTGTCCCGTCACCAGAAAACGAATCGTCATTCACATTCACGATCCCCATCACCAGCGGACGCCGGGGAAACTCGATCACTCGCTCGGGAAGTTGCAAACGCATGCGGCATCTTTTAATCCACAGGCCCCACCCCTGCCAGCACGGACATTCATGGACCGCCAAACACCCACCCCGTCGGCCTCACCCGGGCGGGCCCGCCCTGCCGGAATGATTTCCACGCTACCCATGCCGTCCCGCACAACGGCGGGGAACGTGATGGAGTGCCGATGTCAATCCGCCACCGGCGCCCCGAACATGAAGCCGTTTAAAATCGTAAAAAGGGTGGGTCAATTTCAGGGTCACCCTGTGGTTTTTTAATGCATTTGCTGAATTTTAATATGATTTCGCTTGGTCTAACGGATTTATTTGATTCATTTTCCGCCGCCTCCCCCGAGGACCGGATGAAAAAACGACCGCCCGCTCAAATAAAGCCCATTCCCCCTGCCCTTCTCCCGTGACCCGATCCATCCGCTTCCTGTTCTTCCTTTGCACCGTCTGCGAAAGCATGGCGGACACGGTGAACGTGTATTTTCTATGGGGCCAGAGCAACGCCCACACCAAAGTCGCCGATGGTGCGCGTGAGGTGATCACCGCATCCGACCCCACGGCCAGGGTTTTCCGAAACGCGCACGGTGGGAAGGCGCTTTTCTTCTGGTATCGGAACGGCGCGCCCCAAACCAACCTGATCAACGACTTCGCGTTTCTCGACGCCCGGTTTGCCGAGATCCGGGCGGAAGGCCACACGCCCGTGCTGAAGGCGCTGTTGGTGAGCCAGGGCGAGTCCGATCGCAAGGCGGATGGCGATCGTTATTGGGCACCCACTTTCAAGGCGATCATCGCGCTCTATGAACAACGTTACGGCATCGATCCCGGCACGCTGCCGTTCTGCCTGATGCTGAGC
>JBIJBN010000299.1:0-2750 GCA_044345175.1 Luteolibacter sp. | reverse complement strand
TGAACCTCGGGGCGATGATGACCGCCGGGATGATCTGGATGAAATAGTTATATCCATTGGTGAAGAACCCGAGGTTGCGGTTGATGCGGATCAGGCGGCGGAAATTCCCGGTGAGCGCGTCGAGGCGGCTCTGCAGACGGTTCCTGAAGCGGCCCTCGCGGTGCGAGAGGGCGATGGACTCGGAGTTCTCGCGCACGTGAATCAGCTCGGCGCGGAAATCGGCCTCCATGTCGAGCTGGTTGTAGTTGAGGCGTATCAGCGGCTTGCCGAGCACGATGGTCATGGCGGAGCCGCAGACCGCGTAGAGCACCGCCACGGCGAAAAGGAACGGGCTGATGGTCCACAGCACGCCGGAGAACGAGACCGCGGTGATGGTGCCGTTGAGGATCAGCAGCAGGAATGACAGGGTGGTGGTGGTGAAGGCCCGGACATCCTCGGTGATGCGCTGGTCGGGATTGGCGACGCCGCTGGCGGAATCGAGCCGGTAGTAGGCGCGCTCGCTGAGGTAGGCCTCGGTGAGCCGCCAGGTGAGTTGTTCGCGCCAGAGGATGCCGAGCCGCTCCTCGGTGAAGCGGTAGAAGACGACGAGCACGGTGGAGACGATGAAGACCCCGGCGTAAAGCATCGCCTGCAGTTTGAATTCGGTCTGGTTCCTGCTTTCGATGGCCGACATGAAGTCGCGCCCGACGTAGCTGTTGATCACGTTGAGGACATTGGTCATCAGGATCAGCAGCAGCAGGGTGGCGGCGAAGGTGAGCGCCTTGGGTCCCTGTTTGGATTTCGCGAGCACGCGGAGGGCCCCTTGGAACCGCTTCCAGGTGAGACGGATGAGCTGCTTGCGATCTGTTGACATCCCGGTGGCGCGTGGAGGCCGGTGCATCCACGGGATGATACGCGTGATCCACCGGCCTCCTGCCACCGAGATTTGATGAAAAACCCCCTGATGGCAAAGACAATCCTTGCCGCCGGCGGCCGGTGCCTAGTCGTCAAGCGTGCCGGCGATGGAGGCCACCGCATCGATGAACGACGGGAATTGCGGTTCCCAGCCGGTGGCCCGCAGCCTGGCATTGGAAACGCGCTTGTGTGTCCAGCCGCGCTTGCGTGAGAGATCCCGCGGGCCGGATGGCGGCAGCGGCCGGCCGAAGATGCGCGCAAGCCCGCGATGACATTCCAGCTGGGACATCGGTGTGGAATCGCTGACGTTGAAAATCCCCCGCGCGCGGGAGCAGGCGAGGTGGAAAACCGCGCGGGCCGCGTCGTCGCGGTGGATCTGGTTGAGAAAGCGCCGGCCGTCCTCCTCGATCACGCTGGTGCCGGCGAGGAATTTGCCGAGGATCACACTGCGATGCGGTCCGTAGATTCCGGCGAGCCGCGCGACGGTTCCGCCTGCGGCCAGCGTGAGGTTTTCCGCCTCGATGAGCCGCCGCCCGGTTTCCTTTTCCGGCGTGGCCGGACTTTCCTCGGTGACCACCGAGCCGTCGGTTTGGGCATACACGGAGGTGCTCGATGTGAACAGCAGCGGCACTCCGGGAAAGGCCGCGCAAAGGTTCCGGCAACCATCGACGTAAACATGCCGGTAGGCCTCCGCGCCGCCGTGGCCGGAGGCGGCGCAGTGGACGATGAAATCCGCCGCCGGCAACCGGGCGACATCAGCCGCAACCCCCACGTCACAAGCCAGCGATCCGTCCGCGCCGCCGAGCGAGACCGGCACGACATCCCATCCGCCGTCGCGGAACACCCGGGCGATTTCCCGTCCGAGATAGCCGTGGCCGATGAGCAGCAGTTTCATGCCTGCAGGGTGCGTGCGAGCCTGGCTCCGAGATCCAGCACGCTGCCTTGCAGTGCGGCATCGCCGAGCTCGCCATCCTCATCCATCACCTCGTGGATCCGCGGGATCGCGACCTGCTCGGGGATCACGGTGATGGAAATGTTTTCAAGCAGGGTGCGCAGCTGGACCAGGCCGCGGCTCCCGCCGAGGCCGCCGGGTGATGCGGCGAGGATGGCAGAGGTTTTGCCGCGCAGGACAGAGAGCGGCGGTTCATCGGCCGAGGTGGCGCGCGAGACCCAGTCGATGGTGTTCTTGAGTGCCGCGCTGATGCCGCTGTTGTATTCGGGCGAGGCGATCAGCAGGCCGTCGTGGCCCGCAAAGAGCGCCTTGAGTCTGGCCGCGTTTTCGGGCATGCCTTTGGCATCCTCCAGATCCTGATCGAAGAGCGGCAACGGAAAATCGCGCAGGCGGATCAGGGTGACGCGGGCACCTGCGCCGCGGGCGCCGCGGGCGGCGATGGCGGCGAGCTTATGGTTGAAGGATTCGGCGCGGAGGCTGCCGCTGAAGGCGAGGATGCGGGGTGGCTGCATGGTGGGGATCATGGATTGGCGGCTGCGAGCACCGGGTAGTCAAGATAACCATGGCTGCCGCCGCCGTAAAAGGTCGCGGGGTCCGGTGCGTTGAGCGGTGCGTTTTCGCGGAGGCGGCGGACCAGGTCCGGATTGGCGATGGCCGCCTTGCCGAAGGCCACGGCGTCCGCCTCGCCGCCGGCGATGGCCCGGCGCGCGCTGCCGGCGGTGAAACCCTCGTTGGCGATGAAGACGCCGCCGAAGGCATGCTTGAGCGTGGGACCAAGCGCGGCGCGGTCGTGCGACTCACGCGCGCAGAGGAAGGCGAGATTGCGTTTCCCGAGTTCGCGCGCCACATGCGTGAAGAGTGCCGCGGGATCCGAGTCCCCCATGTCATGGGCGTCGCAGCGGGG
>JBIJBN010000296.1:0-2770 GCA_044345175.1 Luteolibacter sp. | reverse complement strand
GGCACTGGCGGCACCCGTCGCCGCACACATGCGCCGCAGCCGCTGGGCGCCATTCATGGCGGCGCGTCTCGGCGGCACACTCCTCAAGCGCAGCAATCCGCTTGCCCACTGGTGCGCGCTTGCTTGCCTGCTCGCCGCCTGCGCCGCATTGACCACGGCGCTCGCGCGTCCACAGGGCGATGCCGGCACACGCACCGAAAAATCGCTGGGACGCAATGTCCTCATCGCCCTCGACTTGTCGCGCAGCATGCGCGTGAGCGACGTCAAGCCGGACCGCCTGAGCCGCGCCAAGATGACCATCCACGAGCTGCTCGAGGCGATGCCCGACGAGCGCTTCGGCCTGATCGGTTTTGCCGGAAGTGCCTACATCCATGCGCCATTGACCGTGGACCACGGCGCGGTGAGAGAAACGGTGGATCAAATCGACGAGGGCTGGGCGACCCTCGGCGGATCCAACTTCGGCGCGGCCATCCGGCTGGGCATCGACACCTTGAGGGAAACCGGCCAGAAGAACAACGCGCTGGTCATCCTGAGCGACGGCGAAAAACATGACTCCGGACTGGATGACATCATCGACCAGGCGCGCCAGTCCGGTGTCTATCTCATCGCCATCGGTGTGGGCACGGAGGATGGTGACTACGTGCCTCATCCGGATTTCCCCGACGGACGCATGGTGGACCGCAGCGGCCAACCGGTGATCAGCCGCCTGCAGCCGGAACTCCTCCGCGAACTTGCAAGCCGCACCGGCGGGCGCTTTGCCATGGCGGGCACCGGCACGGATGTCGCCGCGATTGTCAGGGATGTGGTCAAGGATCTTGACGCCTTCGAAATCCAGGGACGCGAGCGGGTGGTGGCGGTCGAATTCCATCAATGGCTCGTTTTCCCCTCGTTGATCTTCCTGTTCGCCGCCATCCTTGCCGCTACCCGCTGGCGCGCGGTCACGGCCATGCTTGCCACAGGCATCCTGCTCACATCGCCACAGGCGCGCGCCGATGCGGTCTCCGATGCGAAACGCCTGCTCCGGAATGGCGACCATGCCGCCGCACGCGATGCCTACCGCAAGCTGGCCGGAGACACCAGCCACAGCGGCCGCAAGACACGGTTCCACCTCGGTGCGGCGCTGGCGGCATACCGCGGCGGCGATTACCGCGGCGCGCGGGAGTCCTACAGCCAAGCCCTGCTTTCCACTGATCCGGAAACCCTCGGCGTGGCGCACCTCGGAATGGGCAGGGCGCTGTTCCAGACCGGTTGGCTCGCGCTTTCGGGAAAATCCTATCCGGAGGATCCTGCGCAGCCGCCCCCTCTGGCGGATTTCGATGCGCTGGTGCGCGCCAAACTCGAGGAATGGCGCGGCGAGGAACAGGACGGCACCGGCCGCATGGGACCCTTGATCACCAACTGGACGGATGCGGTGCGGCATTTCGAATCCGCGCACGGTGCCATGCCATCCGATCCAGCCCCGCGGCAAAACCGTGAAATGGTGATGACTTATCTCAAACGCCTGCGGGAATTGTTGGAGGAAAACCGCCAGCAAACCCAAGACGCGCTGCCGCAGCCCCAACCCGGCGGTGGACAACCGCAACCGGGCGAATCCGGCGAAGCCGGTGAGGATGGCAAATCCGGCGAAGGCGGATCAGAAGGACAACCCCGTGACAACCGGGAGAATGCTCCGGGTGGCCGGAACACAGATCCCGATGAGCCACCGCAGGATGGCAGGGAAGGTGGGAACGAGGATGAGGAACCCCCGGGAAAACCCTCGGAAGATCCGGAAAACAGCCGCCCCGATGACGGCCGGGAATCCGGCCAGAATGCACCCAAGCCGGGTGAAACCCCGGAGGAGCGCGCACGCCGCATCCTCAGGGAAAACGCCGATTGTGAAAAGGGCCCGTTGACTCCGGGCCGGATCGAGTTCAATCCACCTGCGAAGGACTGGTGACATGATTCCCCCGATTTCCAACATCCCGCGCCTGTTTGCGTCGCTCGCCGCATGGATCTGCCTGTGCTCCCATGCCGCAGCCGAAGCCACCGCAAGAATGTCCAGCCGGTTCCTCACACGTGGCGAACAGGCACTCTTGGAAATCTGCTTCACAGGCGGCCGCCCGGACGCGCATCCGGTGATTCCCGTGGTCAATGGCGTGGACATCCGGCCAAGCGGCACACGCGCGCAGGCACGCCTGCTGACCGGCCGCCGCATCGAGCATGTCTTCGAATACCTCGTTTCAAGCTACGAGCCTGGACGTCATGTGCTGCCTCCGGTGAAGGTCATCTCGGGTGGCGTCGCGAGCAACACCGCCCCGCTCGAGTTCTCGGTGTTCAATCCGGACGAACTCCAATGGTCTGAAGCGGCTGTCGGCACCACGCGCTTTCGCTATGCAAGCGCCTTCCGCATCCTCAACCCCGCACCCTACGCGGGCGAAACCACCGCGGTGGAAATCAAATTGTTCGTCCCGCGCAGTCTTTTCGTCGAGGACTGGGGAATCCCGGACTTCGTTCGCGACGGAGTGACCGCCTGGCGCTTCCAGCCATCCGCGATGCGCGGCCAGGTCAATCTGTTAGGCATGCCTTATGTCACCGTGGCCTACCCGAGCACGCTCACCCCGGTGCGGACCGGGACCGTAAGCATCGGCCCGGCGAAACTGAGGCTGATCACCACCGAGGTGGTCATGGACGGCATCCTGCGACGCATCGCGCGCGAGGTGAACCTCACGGTGCCCGGATTGGAAATCCAGTCGTCACCACTTCCGGATGGAGCGCCCGCGGGATTTGAAAA
>JBIJBN010000297.1:0-2770 GCA_044345175.1 Luteolibacter sp. | reverse complement strand
ATCTGCTCAAGCCGATGAACTGCCCGCACCACATCAAGATCTTCGCGAGCGATCATCACTCCTACCGCGACCTTCCCGTCCGTCTCGCGGAGTTCGGCACGGTTTACCGTTGGGAGCAGTCCGGCGAGCTCGGCGGCATGACCCGCGTGCGCGGATTCACGCAGGACGACGCGCACCTTTTCTGCACGCCCGACCAGGTGGCCGCCGAAGTGGAAGGCTGTCTCGACCTTGTGAAAAAGGTCCTCAACACCCTCGGCATGGGCGAATACCGCGTGCGCCTTTCACTCCGCGATCCTGACAGCGACAAATACGTCGGCTCGCCGGAAAACTGGGAGAAAGCCGAAGCCGCGCTGCGCCAGGCCGTGCAGACACTCGGTGTGGAATACACCGAGGAAATCGGCGAGGCCGCGTTCTACGGACCGAAGATCGACTTCGTGGTGAAGGACGTCATCGGCCGCAGCTGGCAGCTCGGCACGGTGCAGGTGGACTACAACCTGCCCGTTAGATTCGGCCTCAGCTACGTCGGCCAGGACAACGCACAGCACGTTCCCGTGATGATCCACCGGGCGCCCTTTGGTTCGATGGAACGGTTCACCGGCCTGTTGATCGAGCATTTCGAGGGCAAGTTCCCGACCTGGCTCGCTCCGGAGCAGGTGCGCATCCTGCCCATTTCCGAAAAAACCCTGTCTGTTGCCGAGACTGCGGCGGAAAAGCTCGCCAACGCGGGCATCCGCCTGACGGTGGACCGCAGCGCCGACAAGATCGGCGCCAAGATCCGCAACGCCCGGCTCGGTCGTGTTCCCTACATGCTGGTCATCGGCCAGCGCGAGGCGGAGGAGGGCACGGTCGCTGTGCGCCACCGGGACCAGGACGACCTCGGGGCAATGGCGCTCGACGGCTTCATCGCGCGGATCACAGCGGAGATCGCCTCGCGGAGCCTGTGAGGCGGGCAATCCGGCCAAGACGGGCTTGCGGTGGCATGCAATCCGCTTCATGCTCCGTTTCATGAACCCCGTCACCGAGCGCCTGCGGAATTTCCTCCAATACGTCGCCGTGAAACTGATCGACGATCCGGGCCAGGCCCAGTTGAAGGTGGCCGAGCTCGGGCCGAGAAAAGTCCGCTTCAAGCTGGTGCTCGCGCGTGAGGATGTGGCGATGATCATCGGGCGCAACGGCTTCACCGCATCCGCCATCCGCAATGTCCTCAAGGCCGCGGCGGAGAAGGAAGGGGTGCAGGCCACGCTGATGATCCACTCGCACGAGGAGGAGGCGGAGCTGCTTGCGCGTGGTGACGGCGCGCACGGGTCCTGAGATGCGCCGGGGCCGTGCAACCGGTGGTCAATCGCCGTCCTGCGGCACGGGGAGCACCGGCACGGCGGCAAGAAGCTGGCGGGTGTAGGCATTCCGCGGATGGCTGAAGACCTCGTCGGCATCCCCGCTCTCGATGATGCGGCCGCGGTGCATCACGGCGATGCGGTCCGCGAGGTGGCGGATGACCGCGAGGTCGTGAGAGATGAAGAGCATGGTGAGGCCGAGGTCGCGCCGGAGATGGCGCAGCAGGTTGAGGATCTGCGCCTGGATCGAGACATCGAGGGCGGAGACCGGTTCGTCCGCGATGATGATGCGTGGATCCGGGGCGAGGGCACGGGCGATGGCGATGCGCTGGCGCTGGCCGCCGGAGAACTCGTGCGGGTAGCGCCGCATCAGGCGTGGTGACAGGCCGACGGTTTCCAGAAGTGTGCCGACGCGGTCTTGCAGTGCGGCGGACCGGAGTTGCGGGTGGCGTTGTTGCAGCGCCTCGGCAAGGGTGGAAAAGACGGTGAGCCGCGGGTTGAGCGAGGCATAGGGGTCTTGGAACACCATTTGGAAATCAAGCCGGTGGTGGCGAATGGCGTGGCGTGGCAGAGCGCTGAGGTTGGTGCCGGCGAGTGTGACGCTGCCGCTGTCCGGCGGGAGCAGCTGCATGATGATGCGCGAGAGTGTGGATTTGCCGCAGCCGGATTCACCGACGAGGCCGAGGATTTCGCCCTCGCGGATCTCCAGCGAGACGTCATCCACGGCGGTCACGGATTCGCGGCCCTTGTGGAAGCTCTTGCGGATGTTGCGCAGTTCAAGCATGGGCTGCGGATGGATGGGCGGTGAGGCAGCCGGGGCAGTTTTGCACGAAGTGGCCGTCACTGTGCTCGATGAGTTCCGGCGGGCGTGCGGTGAGGCAGAGCGAGGCATCCCCCAGAGTGTTGCGCGGGCGGAACGCGCAGCCCGCGGGCGGGTTCGCCAGGTCCGGCGGCAGGCCCGGAATCGAGTGGAGGTCGCCGCCCCGGGCATGGGCGGATGGAATGGACCGGTAGAGCCCGCGGGTGTAGGCATGCAGCGGCCGCCGGATCAATTCGGCCGCCGGGGCGCTCTCGATCACGCGGCCGGCATACAACACGCTCACCGTGTCGCACATCTCATGCACCACCGCGAGATCGTGGGTGATGAAGATGACGGCCGTGCCGGTCTCGCGCTGGAGCGCGCGGATCACATCCAGCACCTGTCTTTGCACCGTCACATCGAGCGCGGTGGTCGGTTCGTCGGCGATCAGCAGGTCCGGCTTGGTGATCAGCGCCATGGCGATCATCACCCGCTGGCGCATGCCGCCGGAAAACTCGTGCGGGTAGCCGTGGATGCGGGTGGCCGCGTTTTCGATGCCTACTTTCTCAAGCGCATTGATCGCGCGGTGGAGTGCGGCCTTGCCGCGGATGTTGGCATGGATGGCGAGCGGCTCGAC
>JBIJBN010000051.1:0-9344 GCA_044345175.1 Luteolibacter sp. | reverse complement strand
CCGAAGTCGATCTGTGCGGAATTGATGCTCATGCGTTGCGGGCGGGTGTGGCGTGTGTCAGATGCCGAGTTCCTTGAGCTTGCGCTGGAGGGTCCTGCGGCTCACGCCGAGCAGTTCGGCCGCCTGGGTGCGGTTGCCCCGGGCGCTGACGAGGGCGGCCCTGATGGCATGGGTTTCGAGGGCATGCAAGTTGAATTCCGGCGCCGGATCCGGGCTGTGCGGGGTGGAGCCGTGTGGATAAGCCGTGGCGGGCCGCTCGGAAAGAAGAAACTGCGGCAGGTGCCGGACGTCGATTTCCGCGTCATTGCTCATGACCACCCCGTGTTCGATGGCGGTGCGCAATTCACGGACATTTCCCGGCCACGGGTAATCGAGCAGCAGGCGCAGGGCGGCATCGGTGAGCGGTTTGACCGGACGTTCGTTTTCCCGGGCGAATTCCTGGAGAAAGGCGCCGGCGAGCAGGACGATGTCCTCGCGGCGCGCGCGCAGCGGCGGCATGCGGATGCTGACCACATTGAGCCGGAAAAACAGGTCCTCGCGAAATTCCCCACGGTCGACCATTTCCCTGAGGTTCCGGTTGGTGGCGGCGATGACCCGGACGTCCACCTTGACCGGTGTGTTGGAGCCGACGCGCTCGATGGTCCGCTCGGAGAGCGCCCGCAGCAGCTTGATTTGGGTGGTGGCGTCGATTTCGCCGATTTCGTCGAGGAAAAGCGTGCCGCCATCCGCCTGTTCGAAGCGGCCGATCCGGCGTTGGGCCGCGCCGGTGAAAGCGCCTTTTTCATGGCCGAACAGCTCGCTTTCGAGCAGTTGCGATGACAGCGCCGCGCAATGCACGGTGACCAGTCTGGCGGCGGGTCTGCCGGACAGGTGGTGCAGGAGTCCGGCAACCACCTCTTTGCCGGTTCCGGACTCCCCTTCGATGAGGATGGTGGCCCGGGTGGGGGCCACCTGGCGGATCAGATCCGAGACGCGGGTGATTTCCGCGGATTTGCCGATCAGGCGGTCGAGTTTGTGGGATTTGCCGATCTGCTGGGTGAGCTGCTTGTTTTCCGTTTCCAAGGTGCGGCTGCGCAGGGCGCGCTTGAGCAGCATTTCCACCTCGTCGAGATTGAGCGGCTTGGTGACGAAATGCCAGGCGCCGCGGCGCATCGCCTCCACGGCGGTATCCACCGAGCCGTAGGCGGTCATCATCACCGCCACCGGTGGGTCCGGCAGTGCCAGGGCGGATTCGAGCAACTCCATGCCGGACTCGCCGCCGAGCCGCAGGTCGGTGAGCAGCAGCTGCACCGGTTCGCTCTTGAGAATGGCCATCGCCTCGGCGGAGCCGGCGGCGGTGTAGACGTCGAAATCATCCTCAAGCGCGCCGCGCAATCCATCGCGGGTGGATTTCTCATCATCGACGATCAGCAGGGTGGGAAGCATGGGGCGGCAAGGGGGTCAGGCGATATCGATCATGGGTTCGGGGCTGCCGAGCAGGCGCACGGTGCGTTCGGCGCGCGGCAGGTGGATGATGACGCGTGTCCCCTCCCCTTCGCGGCTTTCGATGGAAATTTCGCCGCCATGTTCGCGGACGATGCGCCGCACGATGATCAATCCGAGGCCAGATCCGGAGGGTTTGGTGGTGCGGTAGGGTTCGAAGATGGCCCCCATGTGCTCCGGTGAGATGCCGCTGCCGTTGTCCTCGATGGAAATGAGGTATTCGTAGTCGTTGGCGCTGGTGTGGATGGTGATGAGGCCGTCCTGCGCGGGCAGTGCCTGGCAGGCGTTGCGCAGCAGGTTGTAGAAGACCTGTTGGAACTGTCCGGCGTCGATCACGGCCGGCGGCAGGGATCCGGCGAGGTCGAGTTCGACGCGCAGGCTGCGGGCCTCGAACTCCGGTTCCAGGAGCCTCAGGGTTTCATGGAGCACGGCGTGGAGGTCCTGCCGTTCGCGGCGCGGGAGTGTCGGGCGCACGGCTTGGAGAAACTGCTTGAGGATGCCGTCCAGGCGCCGGATCTCGCCGCGGGCGGTGGCGAGATGCTCTTGGAGCGGCTGGCGGTCTCCGGGTGGCAGTTTGCGCAGCTTGCGGCCCATCAGCTGGAGGTGGATGTCGAGCGAGTTGAGCGGGTTGCCGATCTCATGGGCGACGCCGGCGGCGAGCAGGGTGAGGGCGTTGAGCCGCTCGGATTCGAGGGTTTCCTCGGCTTCCGCGCGGCTGCTTGTGAGGTCGCGCACCAGCATCACGTAGCCGGAGGTTTCATCCGGGCCGTGGCCGCCGTCGATCGGAGCGAGATAGAAGTTCAGAAAACGATTCTCCGGATAAAACACCTCCAGATCCCTGCTGATGGTGCGGCCGGATCCGCCGAGGTTGTCCCAGTCCAGACCGCGCACCTGGCTGGCCAGCGGCTCGCCCACCGCCTTGGCCGGATCGAGTCCGAAAAACCGGCTGGCGGCATGATTCACGAAGCCGATCACACCCCGCGGGTCCAGCAGGATCACCCCTTCCTGCATTGCCTCGAAGACTTTCTCCAGAAAGCCCTTTTCGTGGATCAGGCGGGTGACGATCTGCTGGACCTCGCCGGGTTCGACGCGGTCAAGACGTGCGACGAGTTTTTCTAGGAAGCCGGATTTCACCGAGGGATTGCTATTTCGGGGTTTTGGGTGTTGAGGAATGGCATGAATGGGATCCGTTTGGTCTTGTGCACGTTTCCGGATGCCGCTTCGGCGCGACAAATTGGCACAACCCTGGTGAAAAGGCAACTCGCTGGCTGCGTGAATCTGCTGCCGGGCGTGGAGTCGGTTTATCATTGGCAGGGCAAGGTGGAAACCTCGACGGAGGTGTTGGCGGTTTTCAAGACCAGTGCCCGTATGCTGCCGGATTTCGAACGGGAACTGGCAGGCCTGCATCCTTACGAGGTGCCGGAGATCATCACCATCAAACCGGATGCGGTGGCCGCCGGCTACGCATCATGGCTGCTCGGCTGCCTTGATGGCGATCGCCCGGCGGCGGATGACTGAGAATGCGGCTGCCCGCGGGCAGGCGGGTGGCCGGGCCGGGCATGGCTTGGAATTGCTTCACAACAAGGGGATCACGGGCTAACCATCCACGCGTGAGTCATCATGTCATGTTGTGGTTCCACTGCAGCCGATGCGGGTCCTTGTTCCAGGCGGCGCCCGGAAACCCGCAATCCCGCCCATGCACCCACTGCGGGGCCGATTCCTGTGCCACCGGCACCTCCAAGGCCAGACAGGAAAAAAGCGGGGCGCAGCGGACCCGGGACTCCCGCAAAAAAACCAACCGCCTGCTCATGCCCAAGCTGATTGGCGGCTGGATGCTGGTGCTGGCGGTCATCCTGATCTGGGCGCGCATCAAATGGCCGACTCCCGCATCCGAGAGAAACCCAAGGCCCGCCGCCAGCGAGGCGGCAGGCGATGTGCTGGGTGCCGAGGATGCCGAACTTTACCGCAGCGCGGCGAATGCATGCAGAAAGGTGATGCAGGATTTCCTGGCGGCGGAAACCCCGGAGGCGGCCAGCCAATTCGTCTTTTCACCGCTCGTCACCGCGCCGCGCATGACCCGCTTCCTGAACCTCAATCCCAAGCCGGAAATCGACTCGGCCTCACTCGTCCCGATCGCCAGCGGCCTGCTTTCCACACCCGCGGGCAAGGCCTTTGAAGCCCGTTGGAAAACAGAGAACGACAGGATCGTGGAAACGGTATTCCTCCGGAAAAACGGCGAATGGCGTCTGGATTGGGAGCATTATGCGCGCTACAGCGGATATCCATGGCTGCTTTTTCTATCAGGCAGCGGCCCGGATGAGGCCGAATTCCGCTTGCTCGCGCGCGAACGTCTGGCGGATGAGCGGAAGGATGAGAGCACCATCAGCCTCGCGCTTTACGCGCCGCGGTTCGGCATGCCGCAGGAGATCGGCCACCAGTCGCCGGAGTTCCTTGTGCCCCGGGACAGCAGCGACGGGAAATTGCTGGAAGCGGCCTTCAAGCTGGCACGCGGCGGCGGCACGATTTTCCGCAGCAGGCTGCCAAGTATCGACCCCGCCGGCATGATCCGCGTGCGGGTGAAAGTCCGCCGGATGGATACGGACGAGGGGAAAACCTATCAGATCACCGCGGTGCGTGCCTGCCACTGGCTCTCGCTGGACGATCCGGGTGTGGACCCCGCCGCGGCCGTCATGGATGCCGCGCTTGAAGATGAGGCCGTCCCTCAGGAAACGCGTTGAGACAGCGCGGCCCGCATCACCGGCAGCGGATCGGTGCCTGCGAACCAGTGTTGAAATGCCAGCGCACCCTGGTGCAGCAGCATGGAAAGACCGTTTGCGGTGCGGCAGCCGCAGCCCGCCGCAAGCGCCAGCAAAGGCGTCACCGGTGGCTGATAGATCGTGTCGTAAACCATGTGGTCCGGCCTGAGGCACTCGCCGCGCAGGATCGGCGCATCCTCAGGTCCGAGCCCTACCGACGAGGTGTTCACGATCAGGTCGCACTCGCGGCAGCGGGTGGCCAGCATGGGGTCATCGAATGAAAGCACTCCGATCTCCGTGGCCGGATTCAGGCTCCGCAGCCTTGCGACCAGCGGCCCGAGTTTTTCGAGCGTGCGATTGATCAGGACCATCCCGGGCACGCCTGCCATGACGCACTGGGTGGCGAGCGCCTGGCCGGCGCCACCACCGGCACCGGCGATGGCCACCCGGAGGCCCGCGAGCGGAACGCGGAAATCATCCGCGATCGCGCCGGCGAATCCGGGACCATCGGTATTGAAGCCGCGGGTGGCGTCACGATCGAAGCGCACGGTGTTGACGGCACCCAGCGCCCGCGCCGTGGGATCGACATCGTCGCAATGCGCGAGCGCATCCAACTTGTGCGGCACGGTGACATTGCAGCCGATGAATTCCAGATCGCGCATGGCTGCAAACGCCATCGGGATCTTTCCCGGATCGACTTCGAGGCGGATGTAGCGGGCATCGATCCCGGCGGCATCCAGCGCGGGCTGGTGCATTTCCGGCGAGGCGGAATGCGCCACCGGCGAGCCGAGCACCGCCAGACGCGCGGGTTTTCCCGCACCCTCATCCAGCACGGAACGCGACCGCAGGTCATCCAGTGTGTAAACGCGCTTCATGGCACCGGTCATAGCCTGTCGGCGAATGCCCGCAAGCGCCGGATGCAGCGCTCGCTGCCGAGCAGGTTGAGGATCTCGCCAATGTCAGGCCCGTGGCCGCGTCCGGACAAGGCGACGCGGAGTGGAAACATCAATGCCCCGGGCTTGATCCCGGCCGCCCCGGCCACTTCCGCCAGCACTGCCTTCGCCGCGTCCGCAGACCAGGCGGGGATCCGCCCGAAGCCTTCGGCAAGACCCACAAGCCACTCCTTTGCCGCCACCTGGCCGCGCACCTTGGCCACCGCCGCCTCATCCTCGGCAAACACGTCGCCCAGCAGGAAGGCCGCGGCATCCGGAACCTCGTCCAGCAGGCGCACCTTGTCCTTCACCGCCGCCATCACTGCGAGGTGGTTGTCCGGTAGCGGCAATCCGGCAGCCGCGACAAACGGCCCGGCAGCCGCCGCGAACTCCTCCGCACCCAGCATGGCAATGTGCTGCTGGTTCACCCACTTGCATTTCTCCGGATCGAATCGCGCCGGCGCACGGTTGACATTCTCCAGCGAGAACCGCTCCACCAGCTGCGCCATCGTGAAAATCTCCTCGCTGGTTTTCGGATTCCATCCCAGCAGCGCGAGGAAATTCACCACCGCGCCCGGCAGGAACCCCTGCTTCGGATAGTCCGATACCGAGGCCCCCGCATCGCGCTTGGACATCTTCGAGCCGTCGCCATTCAGGATCAGCGGGATGTGCGCGTATCGCGGGGCGGCACACCCGAAGGCCTCCGCCAGCTGCAGGTGCTTGGGCGTGTTCATCAGGTGGTCCTCGCCGCGGATCACGTGCGTGATCTCCATCTCCAGATCATCGACCACATTGACAAAGTGAAACACATAGGAACCGTCCGAGCGCTTCACCACCATGTCCGGGGTGTTGGAGGCGTCGCGGTAGTCGATGGTCACCCGGCCGCAGACAAGATCGTCCACCGTCACCGGCCTGCGCTCGAAGCGGAAGCGCCAGGCGCCGTCGTCCTGATAGACTCGCCCGGCATCCACGAGTTTCTCAAACCATGCGTCGTAAACCGCCCCGCGCATGCTTTGGAAATACGGACCGTGCCCGCCGCCTTTTTCCGGGCCTTCATCCCAATCCAGGCCGAGCCAGCGCATGCCGTCGAAAACCGCCTGTCGCGCCTCCGCGGTGTTGCGCGCCTCATCGGTGTCCTCGATGCGCAGGATGAACGCGCCACCGTGGCCGCGGGCGTAGAGCCAGTTGAACAATGCCGTGCGGGCTCCCCCGACATGCAGGTAGCCGGTGGGCGACGGCGCGAAGCGGGTGCGGACGCTCATGCGCGTGGTGTAGATCCTCCGCGGGCCCGCGTCCAGAGTGCATCGCCGCGCCGCTCAACCCTGCAGGGCACGCAGGGCGCCGCGCACCAGCACGTCCACCGGCGCCGAAGGCTCGCCCTCGAGCACTCCGCGCACCGCCTTGCGCGCCTCCACTTGCTTGAATCCCAACGCCAGCAATGCCAGCTCGGCATCCGCCGCGGCCGCGCTGACCTCGCCGGCCGCCGCGTCCTGCCAAGTGTCCGCCACGCCCACCTTGTCCTTGAGTTCGAGCACAATCCGCTCCGCGGTCTTTTTGCCCAGTCCCTTGATGCGCGAGAGCTCGGCGGTGTTGCCCGCCACCACGCAGCTTTTGAAACGCGATACCGGCATGCCGCTCAACACCGCCATCGCGATCGCCGGGCCGATCCCGCTCACCCGCTCGATGAGCATCAGGAAAAGGTCGCGCTCCTCCTCGGTGGCGAAGCCATACAGCGTGTGGGCAGTCTCCCGGATGTGCAGATGCGTGCGCAAGTCCACATCCAGACCAACTGCGGCCTGCAGCCGGTCATACGTGGAAATCGGGATGATCACCCCGTAGCCCACGCCGTGGACGTCCACCACCAGCCGCGTGGGATACGCCTCGATGACCTTGCCGCGCAATCTCGCGATCATGATGCGGCCAGCTTGGCCGCCGCCACCGCCGCGTCAATCCCGGATCAGACGGCGGCGCTCATGATTCCACCGGGATCCTGCGCGGGCGCGCCTCCACGGCCTTGGGCAGCTCGATTTCCAGCACGCCGTCCTTCAGTCGCGCGCGCAGCGCGGATTCATCCACCCCTTTCGGCAGGGCGAACGATCGCTGATAGACACCCGTGCGGTATTCGCCCGCGAGCATCGCGAAGCCCTCGCGGCCCTGGCCCATCTGGCGGCCGGTCACCGTGAGGACACGGTTTTCCAAAACCACCTCGAGGTCCTCACCGGCCACTCCGGGCATCTCGCAATGGATCCACACCGCCGCGGGTGTCTCGAAGACATCCGCAGGCGGCCGGAATACGGCAAGACGCTCTTCTCCGGTGTTCCGCGCGTCCGTTTGGGTTCGGGCGTCAATTTTCATGTCCATGGTGTTGCTCCTTTCGTTTGGTGTGAGGGTTTCATCCTGCGGTCACGGGAATGGTGCGCGGCCTGTTGCGCTCAGCCCGTGGCAGTGTGACGGCCAGCACGCCCTTGTCATACCGAGCGGAGATTTTGTCCTCCTCCACCTCGAAGGGCAGCATCAGGGCGCGGGAAAAGGATCCGCGCGGGCACTCCCTGAGGTGGCAGGTGACGCCATCACCCGCAGGCATCCGCTCCTTGACCGCCCCCCGGATGATCAGACGGCCCTTGCTCAGGCTGATCTCCAGATCCGATGGATCCACACCCGGGATTTCGGCGGTGAGGACCGCTTCGTTGGAGTCGCTGGAAAGATTCACCAGCGGGAAATGCAACGCGGGCTCCATCGCCAGGACACCGCCCGCAAGGCGGTTCATCTGCTGCTGCAAACCGGAGAGCCCGGCGAGAGCTCCCCAAGGATGGATGTGAATGAGGGATGAGTGCATGATGGTGAGTCTGTTTGGGTTGAAGGATGTTGCCCGGGCTCCCGGGCGGCATCCGTCCCAGCTCCAAGCAAACCCGGTGCCAGACCGCGCATTTCATCCATAAATCACTGGTTTCAAGCATGTTATGGATTAGTCGAACAAGCCATCCGGGTTCCGCGAAACGACAAATTTTCGCATCGATGCGCGACAGATGTTTCCGCTTCTGTGACAATCCGGCTCAAACCCGCGGGCACCGGACCCGCATGGCAGCTGCAACGGCCGATGCACGGCTGCGTCCACAAAAAATGCTCCGCTCCCCCGAAGTTCTTGACACATGCCGCTCTGCCGCGTTTCTCTTCCGCCCCGCGCATTGCGCACGGCACCCGTAGCTCAATTGGATAGAGCGTCTGACTACGGATCAGAAGGTTTGGGGTTCGAGTCCCTACGGGTGCGCCACTCATCCATGCCGCCGGGTCAAGCCCTGCCGTGCAGGTTGCGTCATGGTTGCACTGAGGTCGGGAAAGTCGCACACACCAGAGCGCTCATCCCTGCCATCGGAAAAAACGACAGGGCGTGGCGGACCGCCGCGCCGTGGATGAACGCGGCGGATCTGGATCGCCGATTGATCTAAATCCGCGCCGGCTCGTTCCCATCCCGAAAATCCCGTCGACTGGCTGGAACCGCCGCCGCGGAATGGTAAAGTGATCCATGCAGGCGCGTTCATCAAGCAGGCCACCTCAGCCCGCGCCCTCGGAATCGAGTGGTCCCGCAATGTGCCGCAACATTCCTTCATCAGCCGCCGCATCGCCAAGGTGAAGAGTGCCGATCAGGTGGCACTGGAGACAGGCAACCCGGCATCGATCATCCTCAAACACCACCAGGAACCCACCACACCCGAGGTCGCGGAGAAGGGGTTCGCCATTCCGCCCAAGGAAGGACGGTGGGACAACACCTTCACCATGATCGCAAGAAACACCGGGTGACCCTGAATGGGGTAAAATCCGGATATTCCCGTCCAATCCGAGCGCCAACGGAGCCTGGCAGACGCGGAATGCTTGCGCCCGCGGCACATGCTCCCACAAGACACCAAACACAAAATCAACCCCGCCAAAATGACGCAAATTTTCAGGAAAATGCGGTCACTGAACAGCCATCCAACCCATTTGTCTGTTATCAATCTTTTAACTTGGCTCATCCATCACCTTCAGGTTAAAAAACCAAGCATGAATGATTTGGCAGAAATACATGCAACCGGGTCGGGTTTGGGGGGTGATCGGCTAAGAAATTCATAAATCCACCGCGATACATTTACCCTTCCATCCTCTTACCTCATCCATTACACCCACAACACCATGGCAG
>JBIJBN010000316.1:0-2772 GCA_044345175.1 Luteolibacter sp. | reverse complement strand
CCGCCCAAGGCGAGCGTGCCGACACCGCTCACCGAGTCACGTGCCGTGCCGAGGCGGTATGCCAGCTTCGCGCCGGACTCCAGCGTGAGCGACTTGCTGCCGAGTGCGAGCGTGCCCGGAGATGCGGCACCCGGGGCGAGGACGCCCGCCGCACCGCCGCCGGCCGCCTTGATGGTCACATTGCCGCCGAGCGTGCCCGTGCCGCCGAGTGTCGGCGTGCCGGTCGAGTCCGCGCCGCCCACTGTCACCGCGCCGCTTGCGCCCGACTGGTTGCCATTGACGCGCAGCACACCGCCGCGCACCGATGTCGGGCCGGCGTAGGTGTTGGCGCCGCTGAGGGTGACCGTGCCGGCGCTGGTCTTGTCCAGGCCGAAGCCGCCCGCGAGGATCGCGCCGGCGGTGCCGGACTGCATCGCGAAGGTATCGGCGGCGTTGAGCGTGCCGCTGCCGGTGATCGCGCCGCTTTGCAGCGTCACTTTGCCCACCGGGAATGACGTGGTGGCCGAGAAGGTCGACAGATCGAAGGTGCCGCCGCTGACCGTCACCGGTCCGCGCAGCGCGTCGCTGGTGGCATAGCGCAGGGTGCCCTGCAGGATGATGGTTTCACCGGTGTAGTATTGGGAACCGTGGAAGCCGACCAGCATCGTGCCGCTGCCCTTTTTGATCACTTTGTAATCCAGATCGTTGAGGGCGCGGATCCTGCGCAGGTTCAGGGTGCCCGTGCCGTTGTGGTCCACCACCAGGTTGTTGTTGATCTGCAAGCGTCCGCCCGCGCTGGCGGTGTTGATGGTGATGTTGCCCGCCGCACCCGCCTCCACGGTCAGCGTCGAGGTGCCGGTGGCGGATCCCAGCAGCAGGCTGCGGGCCGTGGTGGACGAGCCGCTGTCCAGACCGATCGAAACATTGGCATCCACGTTCTGGTTGAAGGTGAGCGAACGCATCGTGCGCGAGGCCGTGCCCAGCGCGCTGGTCAGGTTGCCGGCGCCGGCCTGATGGAACACCACGTCGGTGGTGGTGCTGTTGGGCGAGCCTCCCGTCCAGTTGGCCACCGTGGTCCATGCCGCGCTGCTGGAACCCGTCCAGATCGTCGGGGTAGGCGTGGTCGTGTCATAGGTCACCGTGTTGTCGCTGCTGGTGGACGCGTAGTTGCCGCCGTTGACGACATCCGCGGCAACCGTCGCGGTCACCGTGCCATTGCCGGTCAGGCCGTTCACCTCCACATTGTAAGTCGTGCCGCTGCCGCTCACCGTGGCCGCCTTGGGCCCGGGTGCGGTGCCGCCCAGCGTCACATCCCCGGAGGTGAAACCGGTCACTTCCGAGCTGAAGACCACCGTGAAGTTGATCGGCAGCGTGCGCGCCGCATCCAGCTGGCCGGCCGCTTGGTTGACCGTCACCACCGGCTTGGGCCCCTCACCCACCGTCAGCACCAGGTCGTTGTTGGCATTCACACTCAGCGTGCCGGGAAAATCCCCGATCAGGCCGCTGCGCGTGGCGCCCAAGCTGCCGGTGACCGCCGCGGCGTCGATGAGCAGATAGGTGCCCGGGCCAAAGCCGCTCTGCGCCGTGAAGGCGAAGTCGCTCCACACCTGGCCGGCGAGGCCCAGGGTGCTCACGCCGGTCACCCCGTCGCTGGCGGGCGGGCTGCCGACCGTGCCCAGCCGGAAGGCCAGTTTCGCGCCTGACTCCAGCGTGAGTGTCTTGTTGTTGAGGGCAAGCCTGCCCACGGTATCGGTGCCCGGCGCAAGCCAGCCCGCCGCGCCGCCGGCAGCGCCCTTGATGGTGACGTTGCCGTTGGCAAGCCCCTTGCCGCCGAGTGTCGGCGTGCCGCTGGCGCCGGAGCCGCCCACCGTGATGCCGTTGTTGAATCCGAGATACGATCCCTGCTCGATCCACAGCGTGCCGCCTTGGATGGTGGTCGCACCCGCGTAGTATTGCACTTGGCCCTGGTTGCAAACCCAGGTGCCGGAGCCCCGCTTGGTCACCGAGTAGACGCCGCTGGTTTGGTTGACGCGCCGGGTTGTCAGCACGCCCGTGCCGTTGTGGTCGATGACCAGGTTGTTGTTCAGGTTGATCCTGCCCGCCTCGGTTGTGGTGTCGATGGTGAAATTGCCCGCCGCTCCCGCCTCCACGGTGATCGTGGCGGTGCCGGTGCTGGATGTCAGGTTGAGGTTCCTGCCGGTGGTGCTGCCGTCATCCATGTTGATGGCGACGTCCGCATCCGCGGTCGCGTTGAACGTGAGCGAGCGCAGCGTGCGGCCGGCACCGCCGAGGAAGGTCGTCCGCTGCGTGGTGCCCGCCGCGTAGAAACCCACATCGGTGGTGTTGGCCGCAGCCGGCACGCCATTGGGATTCCAGTTGTTGGCGTCGCCCCAGTTGCCGGTGCCCGCACCGCCGTCCCAGAGGATGTAGCTGGTGGCAGGGAGATTGTATTGCACCGAGTTGTCCGTACTGGTCGATGCGGAATTACCGCCGTCCACCACATCCGCGCCGATCGTGGCCGTCACCGTGCCGGAGCTCGTCATGCCGCTCACCGCAACATTGTAGGTCGTGCCGCTGCCGGTCACTTCCGCGGTGGTCGCTCCTGCCGTGCCGCCGAGAGTCACGCCATTCTCGTCAAATCCGGTCACCGCCACGCTGAACACCACCGTGAAGTTGATGGTGGCTGCGCCGGTCGGGTCCGCCTGATCCGACTTCTTGTTGATCGTCACCGTGGGTTTGCCTTCCACCGATGGATTGTATTGCACCGTGTTGTCGGTGCTGGTGGATGCCTCA
>JBIJBN010000295.1:0-2780 GCA_044345175.1 Luteolibacter sp. | reverse complement strand
CGGATTGGAAATGTTTATTATGCCTTCATGCAGGCATCATCCTTCCTGGACATCAAGTGTGGACTTGAGCGATTGCGGCCAAAGGTGGATGGCGGGTGTTGCGGCCACATCAGGTTTTGCGTTGGCACGCGCGGAGCATGGCCATGCCGGTGGGCGAGTTTGGCGTCCGGCGCAGCGTTTCCGGAGTGCCTGCGGCAACCAGATGTCCTCCCTCATCACCGCCGCCCGGGCCGAGTTCGATCACCCAGTCCGCGGCGTTAATGATATCAAGATGGTGCTCGACCACCAGCACGCTGTGACCCGCGTCGCGCAGTCGCAGCAGTGCATCAAGCAGCCTGCGGGTGTCGCCGAAATGCAGGCCGGTGGTCGGTTCGTCGAAAAGGTAGAGCGTGTGTGCCGATTGCGGGCGTGCGAGTTCCAGCGCCAGCTTGAGCCGCTGCGCCTCGCCGCCGGAGAGCGTGTTTGCCGCTTGTCCGAGTTTGAGGTAGCCGAGACCCAGGTCATCCAGCACCGCGAGGATCCGGCGGAGCTTGGGGATGGGTTTGAAAAACGCCAGTGCCTCGGCGACCGGCATTTCCAGCACTGCGGCGATCGAGCGGCCCTTGTAGGTGATCTCCAGGGTTTCGCGGTTGAAGCGTCTGCCGTCGCAGGCCGGGCAGGTCACCCAAGCGTCGGGCAGGAATTGCATCTCGATTTTGAGCCGTCCGTTGCCGAGGCAGCGGTCGCAGCGCCCGCCTGCCGCATTGAAACTGAAGCGTGCGGCATCGTAGCCGCGCTGGCGGGAGGACGGCAGCTTCGCGAACAATCCGCGGATCAAATCGAACGCGCCGGTGAAGGTGGCGGGGTTCGAGCGCGGGCTGCGGCCGATCGGCGACTGGTCGGCCACCACGCATTTGCCGAGCTGTGCGAGTCCTTCGATGGCGGTGTGTTTGCCCGGGATTTCCCCGGCATGGTGGAAATGACGTGCGAGCGCGCGGCGCAGGATGTCATCGGTGAGGGTGGACTTACCGCTGCCGCTGGGTCCGGCGATGCAGACCAGGCGTCCCAGCGGGATTTCGACATCCAGGTTCCTGAGGTTGTGCTCGCACGCGCCGCGGATGAAAAGGGATCCGGCGGGTGGCATGGGTTGAGTGCGTTGCGCATCGCACTCCGGCTCACCGTTTCTCAGCCATTCACCTGTCGGCGATTCGAGTTCCTCCGGTTTGCCTGTGGCCAGGATCCGCCCGCCGGCCGGGCCTGCGCCGGGGCCCATGTCGATCACATGATCCGCGGTGCGGATGATTTCCTCGTCATGTTCGACCACCACCACCGTGTTGCCGAGGTCCCGCAGGCGGAGCAGTGCGCGGATCAGCCGTGCGGTATCCGCGGCGTGCAGGCCGATGCTCGGCTCATCGAGCACGTAGAGCACGCCGGAAAGCCCGGCACCGAGCTGGGTGGCGAGGCGGATGCGCTGGGCTTCGCCGCCGGAGAGGGTGGCGCTCGAGCGGTCCAGCGCGAGGTAGCCGAGGCCGACCTCATCGAGGAATGACAAGCGGGTGCGCACATCGTGGATCAGGCGTGCGCAGACATCATGTTTCGTGGGTTCCGTGCGGAATTCCGCAATCCACGCGAGAGCCTCCCGGATGGGGAGCGCGCACACATCCTGGATGCCCAGCCAGCGGCCGCCGGCACCCTCGGTTTTGACTGCGAGCCACTGTGGATCGAGGCGTCTGCCTCCGCAGCTTCGGCACGGGCGGTGGGCGATGAACTTCGCCAGCCTGCGGCGTGTGGTTTCGGACTTTGCGCCGAGGTATTGGCGCAGTGTGGTTTCCGCGTCCGCTCCCGCTGGCAGCAAATCCGCATCGCAGAACATCTCGGTGCCGAGTCCCTCGCAGGCCGCGCAGGCACCGAGGTGTGAGTTGAAGGAAAAATGCCGGGGTGTGATTTCCCCGATAAGCATGCCGGTGCGGGGATTGCGGTAGGACGTCTGGAACGTGAGGTCGTGCCAGGCGTCCTGTCCGGCTTTCTGCACGGCGGCGCGTGTCTCGGCCCCGCACAGCCGCAGCGCGGCTTCCACCGAGTCCGCCATGCGTGATTCGATGCCCGGGCGGATCACGAAGCGGTCCACCACGATCTCCACGGCTGAGGGTGATTCCGGCCATGACTGGCAGGCCTCCTCAATTTCAAGCACCCCGCCATCCACGCGCACCCGGATGAACCCCTGCCGGCGCAGGTCGCCCAGCAAGCGGGCCGGATCGCGCAACTCCCCGTCCGGCACCGGAGCCAGCAGCATCACCTTGCTGCCTTCCGGCATGCCGGCGAGCGCGCCGACGATGTCCGCCGGGCCCATGCGCTCGAGCCGCCTGCCGGTCTCCGGATCGTGCGGCACGCCCGCGGCGGCCCACAGGACCCGCAGGTAGTCGTGGATTTCGGTGGCCGTGGCCACCGTCGAGCGCGGGTTGAGGCCGCCGCCGCGCTGCTCGATGGCAATCGCCGGGCTGAGGCCTTCGATGGCATCGACGTCCGGTTTTTCCAATTGATCGATGAACTGCCGGGCATAGGCCGAGAGCGACTCCACGTAGCGCCTGCGGCCCTCGGCATAGAGCGTGTGGAAGGCCAGCGACGACTTGCCCGAGCCGCTCGGACCGGTGATCACGACCAGCTGCCCGCGGGGGATGTCCGCGTCGACATTCCTCAGGTTGTGCTGGCGTGCGCCGCGGATCCGGATTGTTTCCACAGGCCCAGAAAACCCGCTCCGGAGCGCGCTTCCAAGCCCCACACACGCGGGGCGGGGTGGGGGG
>JBIJBN010000050.1:0-9374 GCA_044345175.1 Luteolibacter sp. | reverse complement strand
CGAAGGCGGAGAACATCGCGCGATACCCGGACGGACGGTTTGATCCGAAGGGCCGGTTGAACGAGACCGCCGCGCCGCTGCCAAGCGACGGTGATTTTGTGAGGGAGCCGCTGCGCCTGCCGGAGTGGGAAACTCCCGCGGGAAGGATCGGCCACTTGCTGCTGGCGGACGATCTCGGCCCGCCGCCGTGCGTGGCGCATGCGACGGCAGGCTGGCATCCGGCGCGGCCGGAATCCCTGTGCCCCGCGGTCTCGCCGGGGGTGCATGAGGCGCGGTCCGCCGCGGTGGATGATGCGGTGGCACGTGCGGAGGGCGAGCGTCTGACGGGTGATCTGACAAGCAGCGTTCAGGACTGGATGGATCGGTGCCGTCTCGATTCGCTGATGGTCGCATATCCGACAGTCGGTCCATGGAAACCTCTCGTTGACGAGCTTGCCCGGCGTGTTCCGCTCCGGATTTTCGTCCGGGCCTGGGACCGCGCCCTGTGGCCGCATGCGGGCGCGGGGTTTTTCCGCCTGCGTTCGGTATTGGAGGGGTTTTATGGCGAACATGTCACGCCGGGGAATTCGGGACACCGTGAATGATGAGGCGGGTGTTGAAGCATGCCCGCATCATGGTGTTAGAAAAACCTTCATTCGCATGAAACGGACCGCCGCATCGCCGGTCGGCAACAGGCAGGATGCCTGGTCCACTGACTTCATGAATACCATGCTTTGCGGCACGACGGCTTCGGTCCACGTGACCATGTCGGCGCTTTCCTCAATGATGTAGGTTCTTCCGGCTTTTGCCGACCAATGAAGAACCATGCCATCATGGGATGGGACCAGATTCGCAATGCGGAAGCGGGAAGCCGCGTCCCCCGGGTCGGTTCCGGAAATGATCTCCTCGTTGTCGGGTGAGCCGTCCCCATCGCTGTCCGCATCCGCATCCGCGGGTGTGATGGATACGATGATGCGGAACACGCGCATGGACCCGGAATCATGCGGAATGAGAACCGTCCGTCCGGCATCGGTCTTGCGGACAACCATTGCGTCAAGATCGGGAATATCCGACCATTCCCGGTGATTGAGCCACTCTTGGATGCGGTAGGTCCTGCCGGCGACGGCACGCCACTTCAACAAGATCCCGGCAGCCGTCGACTCGATGGAAGTGGCATGAAAAAACGATGAGGGATCCCCCATGTCCGTGCCGGCCAGCAATTCATCGCCATTTGTGAATCCATCCCCATCGGAGTCCTGTGCAACCGTGGCATCCCCATCAACAAACAGTGCCGCCGGCGGGATCTCCTGAAGGGGTATTCCGGGGCCGGAATAGGACAACTGGAGGAAAGATGGGCCCGAGCGGTGGCGGTAATGAATCCGCAAAGGGTGCAGTCCCGCGGCAAGATGGATTGCGGGCGATGAGACGGTGTTTGCAGAGGTGGAGTTGTTTGCGATGATGCGTGCTTCGTGGAGCCACATGCAAAGTTCGGAATCCGATTTTGTGTGGAAAGTGTAGGGCCCGTCGGCCGGCACCCGGAGATAACCTTCGAATGACAAGCCCGAGTCGCAGGCACGTGACCGATGGGATGTGGAAACCGCCGGAGCGACTCCACTGCGGACAGCCCCGAGCAAGCGGAAATCCGGAAGCATTGTCCAATGGCCCTCGTGGGATTTCCATTTGATTCCATTTCGTGTTTTCGGAGGATTCACGGCCGGTATCGGCGCGGCATCGTATGGGCGTGTCAGTCCGCCTCCTGGCCGCCTTGCGGCGACCGACAGGTAATTCATCCTCGCTGCGAGGTCCGGCCTGCTTGCGGAAAGATCGGTGCTTTCCGCTGGATCCGACACCAGATCATAAATCCTGAACGGGGTGTCTGGTCCGGTGACGTCATAACGCAGGCCCTTGAACCGTCCCGCGCGGATGGCCTGCATCTGGTTTTTGACCGCGTAAGGGTGGGTGACAAAGCCCGGATACGCTGCGGTCTTGCCGGGATAGGAAAACTCAAAATAGATGAACTCGCGATCAAGATGGTCTGCCGCCCCGGTCAGGACCGGAGCCAGCGATGTTCCATCCGATGACGAGGGCGGGACGACCCCGGCGAGTTCGACAAAAGTCGCAAGCCAGTCGTAATTCACGGATGGCAGTGAAATCCTGCGGATCTCCGCGAGACCGCTGCCGGCGGGGACCCTGTCCGGCCACCATGCGATGGTTGGCACCCTTATCCCGCCTTCAAGCAAGTCGGTTTTGACGCCCTCGAAGCCGGCATAGCTTTGTAAAAAGGGCGCGGTTGTCTCGGTTTCCGCCGGGCCGTTGTCGGACGTGAAAACGACCAGTGTGTTCCGATCGATTTGAAGGTCCCGAAGTGTTTGGAGGATGTCTGCGACCGAGTCATCAAGACGCCGGACCATGGAAATGTATTTTTGCAGTGCGGGTTTCCAGTTTGATTGTGCCGAGGGATGTCTGTTGTCCGGATGATCCACCCTTGAGGAATCGTTTGTTGCGGTGTTGGTGTAGGATGGGGCGCCGGTCCAGCGGATGCCTCCATTCAAACCGCGGCCCGGCGGGTATTGGGATGATGGCGGATACTGTCCGTAAAAGTGAGGGGTATCATAACTCAAGTAGAGGAAGAACGGTTGCCGCGGGTTGGCTTGGGTCTGTTCCGTGATGGTTTTTTTGGCGAAGGCGGTCCACGCATCGCCCGTGAAGAGATCCACGTGGGCGTCGAGGACGGGCTTGTAGTCGTCATGGATGACAGCCAGGCGCGGGGCGGTTCCGTTCCTCGGGTAGTGCTCGTGTCCATCGTTGTGCCGCAGGTAGCCGAAAAACCTGTCGAAACCCCGCTTGAGGGGATGCGCGGGAAGGTGGGATGATGATTCGAGGGGTTTTGACAGGGTTCCAGCCAGCCCCGCCTTGCCAACATGGATCGTCCGGTATCCCGCCTTTTTCAGGATGGACGCGACATTCGGGGCGTCCGGCAGTGCCTTGTCGAACTGCCGGTCACGGATTTCCGCATGTCCCTGGTGCTGGCCCAGCAGAAACGATGCCCTGGAAGATGCGCAAATGGGCGCGGCCGCATAATGATCTGTGAGCATCGCGCCTTCTTTTGCCATTTGGTCAAGTCCGGGCGTGACGACATTCTCGATGCCTCGGGTTGTCCGTTGTTTTTTCCAGAAGCAGCTGACATCGCCGTAGCCCAGATCATCCGCAATGATGAAGATGATGTTCGGTCTCCTGATGGTGCTCGACGAGTCGAGGGGATCGGTGCCGGCATCCACTTCCATGCCATCCGGCATGCTGTCTCCGTCCGTGTCCGCAACCAGCGGATCGGTTCCCGTATTGAGTGGGGAAAGGTAGGTTCCGGTCCCGGTTTCCACTTCGTCCCGCAAGCCATCCAGATCCGTGTCATCGCCTTGCGCCCAAGTCGCGGTGACCGCATGCATGAGCGCCATGATTGGAAGCAGGCGGAGCGGCGTGACGGCGGGAGTATTTCCGCGGTTTGGCCGAAGCGCTTCATGAATCATTGAATCCATGGTTTCACGCGTTGGCCGCGCGGGTTCTGATTCGGTTTGGCCGCGCGTATCGGGTGTGTTGCATGATGGATGGCGGTAGTCATCATGCTGGCATGTCCGGATGACTGATCCGGACTCGGGCAGAGCTGTTTTTAGGAGGATCATGGGGGGAGATGATCAATATGGCGGGCCAGCGGGCCGCGGTTGCATCAACGGAGTTTCACTTTGGTTTTTTGCGTGAGTGTTTCAAGCACCTTCTGGTGCGCGGCGTCCACTTCTCCGGCCTTGAGGGTGCGGTCGGCGGCGCGGTAGTGGAAGCGGTATGCGACCGACTTGCGGTCGGCGGCGAGTTTCCGGCCGGTGGGGTCGGTGAAGACGTCGAAGCACTCGAAGGAAACCAGCAGCGGCTCGGCGAGATTGAGGAGGACGTTTTCGATTTCCGCGTTCGGCAGCGTGGCGGCGACTTCCATGGCGGCGTCGCGTGAGGAACCGGGGAATTGCGGGAGGTCGCAGACGTGTTCGATGCCGGCGAGCAGCTTGCGGAGTTTGGTCAGATCAATCTCGGCGACGTAAACGGGCGAGTTGAAATCGAGTTGGCGTTCCCGTGATGGCAAGAGGCGGGCGAAGACACCGATGTTCTGGTCGTCCGCCTTGATGTCGCAGCCGAGGGCGAAGCCTTTGCGCTCGCGCGGGGTGAAGCGGATGGTGGTGCCGGGCACGAGCGCGTTGACCAGGCCTTTGAGGTCGTGGAGATCGGTGTCGCGTTCGGATTGGTTCCACGAGGCTGGCTCGGCCGGGCCTGACATGAGGATGGCGAGGGTTTCGCCTTCCTGGTCCTTGGCCTTGCCGCCGCCGGAGTTGCGGAAGACGCGGCCCATTTCGAAGAAACGCAGGGATTTCTGTTGTTGGCGGATGTTTGCCGCGGCGGAAGCGATGAGGCCCGGCACGATGCTCGGGCGCATGACGGCGTGGTCCTCGCTGAGCGGGAGTTTCACGCGGATGACGTCGCCGTCCTGGATGGGGCGGAGGGGAAGCGCGTCTGCCAGCTGGGCATCCGCGATGAGTTTGATCGTCTGGCATTCGTAAACGCCGAGCGCGGCGAGGCGGCGGCGCAGGATCATGTCGGCGTCGTATGCGTGATCGACGGCGCTCGACGGGACGAAGGAGCCTTGCAAGCGCGGCGGCACGTTCGCGAGGCCGTGGACGCGGGCGATTTCCTCGACGAGGTCGATGTGGCGCTGGAGGTCGGCGCGGAACGAGGGGATGTTCCATGTGCCGTCGGCGAGTTTCTCCAAGCCGAGGCGGGTCAGGATGGACTGCGCATCCGCATGGGAAATCGATCCACCCATGAGTTGGTCGAGTTTCATCAAATCGAGCGCGACGGGTTTTGTCAGGACCGGTGCCTCGCCCGCAATCCGGACGGCGGCTTCGGCGCTGCCGCCCGCGGTTTCAAGGATGAGTTTCACCGCGAGTGCGGATGCTGTTAGAACGCCTTGCGGATCGACGCCGCGCTCGAAGCGGTAGGACGAGTCCGAGGCGAGCGAGGTGCGGCGCGAGGTGCGGCGGATGGCTTGCGGGGCGAACCAGGCGGACTCCAGCAGGATGTCGGTGGTGGTTTCGGTGACACCGGAGGAAAGGCCGCCCATGATCCCGGCAAGGGCGAGCGCGGCGCCGGATTTGTCGGAGATGAGGAGGTCGTCGGGAGTGAGGACGTGCTTGGATTCGTCGAGGGCGAGGAAGGTTTCGCCGTCGTTCGCATGGCGGACGACGATGCTGCCGTTGAGTTTGGCGGCATCGAAGGCATGGAGCGGCTGGCCGACTTCGTGGAGGACGAAGTTGGTGACATCGACGATGTTATTGATCGGGCGCAGGCCGATGGATTCGAGGCGTTGTTTGAGCCAGGCGGGGGATTCCCTGACGGTGACGCCGGAAATTCCAACAACGGTGTAGAGCGGGCAGGCGTCCGGGGCCTGGAGCTGG
The DNA here is from genome assembly GCA_044345175.1 of Luteolibacter sp. Taxonomy (GTDB): domain Bacteria; phylum Verrucomicrobiota; class Verrucomicrobiia; order Verrucomicrobiales; family Akkermansiaceae; genus Luteolibacter. Next base: position 3,903 of record JBIJBN010000050.1, on the reverse strand, counting down.
ATGGATGAAGCGGGAGATGTGGGCGGGGCGCCCACGCTCCTTGAGAGGACGGGCGTGTTGAGCAGGGCGGCCAGTTCGCGGGCCATGCCGCGGTGGCTGAGGAGGTCCGGGCGGTTCGGGGTGACTTCGAGTTCCAGCAACACGTCGGAGTCATACATTTCCCTGACCGGTTTTCCGATTTCCGCGTCTTCGGGAAGAATGAGCAGGCCGTCTTCGCCGGGCGGCAGGCCGATTTCGCTGGCGGCGGCGAGCATGCCTTTCGATTCGACGCCGCGCATTTTTGTTTCGCCGATGGTGAAGCCTCCGGGGAGTTCCGCGCCGGGCAGGCAGCAGGGCACTTTGTCGCCCACCTTGTAGTTTTTCGCGCCGCAGACGATCTGGCGGAGCTGGCCCTCGCCGGCATCCACTTGGGTGACCTTGAGTTTGTCGGCGTTCGGGTGTTGGACGGCCTCGACGATCCGGGCGACGACGATTTTCTCCGAGCTGATGCCCTTGTTTTGGATGCCCTCGACCTCGACGCCGGCGAAGGTGAGCAGGTCGTCGATTTCCTGAATCGATTTTCCAGACAGATCGAGGTGCGTGGCGAGCCAGTTGAGGGAGATGTTCATGGCAGAGGATTTTGGATCAGGGATTGTGGATCGTGGATTGTGGATGGGAGAGCGGGCGTCGCGCGCGTTTCCCGTTGTGGTCCGTTTCCACGCTCCGGGTGAATTGATAGATGGATTTCACGAGTTGGTTCAGCCGTTCGCGGAGGGAATGGAACAGGTCTTGGTTTCCAAGGGATTGGGTTTTGAAAAGGGTTTCCGGATGATCGGCGGATTTGTGATCCTTCCCGATGCATCTCGAATTCGGGAAGACACGTGAGAGTCATGCGATGAATCCCATTTACCGGCTCGCGCGACTGCCGCCGGATTCCGGGTTTCCTGTATCCGAAGGACGTTGTATCCATGATCTTCAATCCACCATCCGCAATCCATTATCACGAAGTCATGCGAACTGCTTGAGGAAGCGGATGTCGTTTTCAATGAGCAGGCGGATGTCCTTGATGCCCCAGCGGATCATGGCGAGGCGGTCGAGGCCCATGCCGAAGGCGAAGCCGGTGACCTGTCCGGGATCGTAGGCCTTGTCCTTGCGGGACGCGCTGATGGACTCGAAGACCGCGGGATCGACCATGCCGCAGCCCGCGACTTCGATCCAGCGCGGGGTCTGGCCCTTGACGGTGAGTTTCACGTCGATCTCGAAGCTCGGCTCGGTAAAGGGAAAGAAGTGCGGGCGGAAGCGGACTTCGGTCTGCGGGCCGAAGAGTTCGTGGAAGAAATACTCGAGCGTGCCCTTGAGGTCGGGCAACGAGACATCGCCCGCGACGCAGAGGCCCTCGAGTTGGTTGAAGACCGAGAGGTGGGTGGCGTCGATTTCATCGCGGCGGTAGGCGGAGCCGGGGGCGATGATGCGGATGGGCGGCGCCTGTGATTCCATGGTGCGGATCTGCACGCTGGAGGTATGGGTGCGCAGGAGTTTTCCGGAATCGAAATAAAACGTGTCCTTTTCATTCCGGGCCGGATGCTCGGCGGGGGTGTTGAGCGCGTCGAAGCAGTGGAACTCGTCCTCGATCTCCGGTCCGTCAGCGAGGGCGAAGCCCATGCGGCGGAGGATGGAGATGGCCTCGTCACGGATCAGCGTGAGCGGATGCAGGGCACCGGTGGCAACGAGGCGGGCGGGCAGGGTGACATCGATGCCCGCGAGCGCGGCGTGATCGGCGGTTTCCCGAAGGGCGGCCTGTTTTTCCTCCAGCGCGGCGGTGATGGTGGTGCGGGCGGCATTGAGGAGCTGGCCGAATGCCGCCTTGTCCTCCTGTGGCACATCCTTGATGGCGGCTGCGGCAAGGGTGAGGGAGCCTTTTTTGCCAAGGATGGCCACGCGTGCTTCCTCGAGGGTTTTCTCATCCCCGGCTTCGGTGATTCGCGCGAGGGCGGCGGATTGGATGGCTGGAAGCTGTTCTTTCATGGGAAAGACATGGGGCATAGCCCGAATGCCCGGCGGGGTCAAAGCCTAGGTGCGGGGGGTTCCGGGATCCGGCATGGCCGGCGCGGGGTGAATGTGGGTGCCGCGGCGGCTTGCGCTTTGCGGGTGATTCCGCTGCAATCGGCCCATTCCGCACGACATGACAACCACTGATCCGCAAAGAGCCACCGGTTCGGGGCGGGCCCTGGCGGATCAGGCGCGTCTGGCGATCATTGGGGACAGCATCACGGAGCGGAGGGGGTATTCGAAATTCATGGAATGCCATCTGCTTGCCTGTGCGGGCCGGACGGATGTTTCCATTTTCCAGTTCGGCTGGAGCGGTGAGAGGGCGTGTGATTTTGCATCCCGTCTGGCCCATGACCTTGCGGTTTTCCGGCCGACGGCGGCCACGATCTGCTATGGCATGAATGATGCCGGCTACCAACCATACAGTGACGCGACCGGCGAGGCCTATGGCAGGCACATGAGCGCTGTGATCGCGGGTTTGCGGGAGGCGGGGGTCGGGCGGATCGTGGTGGGCTCTCCGGGTGCGGTGGACGCTGGTTTTTTCGACCGGCCGGTGCTGAAGGGCGATGTCTACAATGACGCGTTGGCGCGTCTGAGGGATATTGCCCGCGATCTATCAGCCCGCGAGGGAGTGGGTTTCGCGGATCTTCATGATCTGATGGCCGGCGCGCTGGCAGGCTCCAAGGCGGCGCTGGGTGCGGCGTATGCGCCGTTCGGTCAGGATGGTTTCCATCCCGATCCCGCGGGGCATTTGTTGATGGCGCTGGGGTTTCTCCGGGCGCTCGGGGTGGACGGGGAGATCGGGCGGATCCGCATGCGGCCCGACGGGACGGAGGTGGAGGCGAGCGAGGGGCACACGGTGCTGGGAGTGCGGGATGGCGCGGTGGAGTTTGAGAGTTCGCGGTGGCCGTTTTGTTTTGATGATGGTCCCACGGGCACGCGCGGCATCCTGCCGTTTTGCGGGTTCAACGAGGAGATGAACCGTCTGGTGTTGGTGGTGGGCGGGCTGAAGAGTGCCGCGGCGAAAATTGTCTGGGGCGGGGAGGCCATGGAATTCGGCCGGGAACAGCTGGAGCGCGGGGTGAACCTTGCGGCCGAGTTCCGCAGCACGCCGTTCGATGCGGATTTCGCGGGGCTGACGCATGCGGTGGGGGAAAAGCAGGAATTCGAAACACTGGCGATCCGGAACCTTGTGACGGGTTTCCGGATGTTGGATGCGCACGCCGGTGCGGATGCCGGCTTTGCCGCCGCGCGGGAAACCGTGACATCCATGGTCCGTGAGATCCATGCGCTGAAAGAAGCCGCGGCGCGCCGGGTGCTGGTGCCGGTGAGGCATCGCATCCGTGTGGAGCCGCTGGATTGAGGCGCGGGCTCAGGACTCCTTGCGCTTGAGCAGCGGGAAGAGCACCACGTCCCGGATGGTCGGCGCGCCGGTGAGCATCATGACCAGGCGGTCGATGCCGATGCCGATGCCGCCGGCCGGGGGCATGCCGTGTTCGAGGGTTTCGATGAAATCGTAATCGACCTTCTGGGTTTCCGCGCCGCCGGCCTGGTCTTCGAGGCGCTGGCGCTGGACATCGGGGTCGTTCAGCTCCGAGTATCCCGGCGAGATTTCCTGGCCGTTAATGATCAGTTCATAGACCTCGACGGTTCTGCCGCCGGGAGAGACCTTGGCGAGCGGCACCAGTTCCGCGGCCACGCGGGTGACGAAGCATGGATCGAAGGTGTGTTCCTCGACCATTTTTTCGAAGACCTGCTGGATGACCTCGTGGTCCTCCATTTCATCCGAGAGTTGCACGCCGAGATCGCCGCACTTCGCGCGGCGTTGGGCGGGAGTGATGTCGAAGAAATCATCGCCGGCCACCTGCTTGATCA
>JBIJBN010000049.1:0-9396 GCA_044345175.1 Luteolibacter sp. | reverse complement strand
TTATGTGTTTCCATGGCTCAACCGGACGACGGGTGAGCTGGTCACCGCGGAATCCTTCATTGCGCCGGAGAGCTGCCGTCATCTTTATCAACACTTCCTGGCCAATGGCCGGATCTTGGGCATCGCCTGCCCCGACGGGACACAACTGGCCCATACCGGCAGGGACGTCCGCCGCCTGATTCTGGAAGGAGATGAGGGCTGGCGAGACCTGGTTCCGCGAGTGGCATGGGCCATGGCGTTGCGCCATGCGCGGCTGGAGCGGTCCTGAGGCATTCGCTCACGGCGGATTCGCGAACTCCCGCGGTTCGTGTCTGGGCCGTTTGCGGAGATCGTAGTCCGTCCCGCAATACATGCAGCGGAACTTGCGCGTCGTCATGATCGAGAGCAGCGCGCTCACGCCGTGGTTGAATGGCTGGATCCGGCGCGCGCGCGTGTGTGTGATGGCCCCGCATTCGACAAGCGGCGTGCCCTTGCAGAGCGGACAACGTGCGGACCTGCGCTTCAACAGGGCAAACAGCCAGCTCAGCGCGGAAAAGGCCATGGCCCACAGCAACAGGCGCAATGTCTGCGGCTCGGGCCGCACCAGCAGTCCGGCCAGCAATGCCACCGCCGCGAGCAGTCCCAGATAATGCATGGCAGTGAACAACGCGGCGATGCGGAATGACCTGGCCGAGCGCATGGAACGTGCCTTGGGTTGCCGTTCCAAGGCCGTTTTGCCAGCTTGTAGTGTTTCAGGCATGACTCCGAACCAAGATTCAACTTCCCTTGCGGGCCATGCAAGCCGGGATTGCGCGTTTTTTGCGCAGCGTGGGCGGATGGACCCAATCCGTGCGCCGCGCGCCTTGACCGCGGGCTGGCCGGGTTCTAGGAAGCAGGCATGTCCAAGCCACTCTATGAAGGCAAAGCTAAGCGTCTCTGGGCCACCGCCGATCCCCACATCCTGTGCATGGAGTTCAAGGACGAGGCGACCGCCTTCGACGGCAGGAAAAAGGCGCTTTTTGAAAACAAAGGCCGGCTTAACAATGCCATCAGCACCCTGATCTACGGCCTGCTTGAGAAGGAGGGTGTGCCCACCCATTTCGTCCGGCAGATCGATGAGACCCATGTGGAGGTCAGGAAGGTCGAGATCCTCAAGGTGGAGGTCATCGTGCGCAACATCGCTGCAGGCGGGTTCACCCGCCGAACCGGCATTGCCGAAGGGCATGTTTTCTCGCAGCCCGTGATTGAGTTCTCATACAAGAACGACGAACTCGGCGATCCGCTGATCAATGACGACTACATCCGCGAGATGGGTCTGGCCAGCGCGGGGGATCTGGAAATCCTCCGTCAATACGCGCTCAAGGTGAACCGGGTGCTTGGCACTTTTTTCGCGAGGTGCGGTCTGACGCTGGTGGACTTCAAGCTGGAGTTCGGCCGGCTTGCCTCGGATCCGTCGGTGATCGTTCTCGCCGACGAGATCAGCCCTGATGGCTGCCGCCTGTGGGATGTCAAGACCGGCGAGAAAATGGACAAGGACCGTTTCCGCCGCGATCTTGGCGATGTCATGGAAGCATACGAAGAGGTTCTCGACCGCATCCGCAAACATCTTGCCTGACGGGTTCCGGAGCGCGTCCTTCACATGGTTTTTTCATGCCAATCCCCTTGCAAAGCCGGGATCCGGCAGGCAGTTTCAAGGCGCAAGGCGGCGGCCCCCGGCCAAACCCCCGGATTCGCACGGCCCGCCGTTTCCATCCGCGGGATTGACGGTTCCGGATTGTCAAAACCCGCGCCAACAGGTGCGTTTTCCCGCTGCCGGACGGCCGCGGGGACATCTCCCGTTTTTCCAACCACAGACCCACAACACAGCCATGTCAACCGAAGCCAAGTGTCCCTTCAACCACGGTGCTGCCGCCACCGGCACCACGAACCGCGATTGGTGGCCCAACCAGCTCAAGATCGAGCTTCTCCACCAGCATTCCTCCAAGTCCGATCCGATGGATCCGGATTTTGACTATGCAGCGGAGTTCAACAGTCTGGATCTTGCGGCGGTGAAGAAGGATCTCGCGGAGCTGATGACCGACTCGCAGGATTGGTGGCCGGCGGACTTCGGCCATTACGGACCGTTTTTCATCCGCATGGCGTGGCACAGCGCGGGCACCTACCGCACCGGTGACGGCCGCGGTGGCGGCGGTCGCGGGCAACAGCGGTTCGCGCCGCTCAACAGCTGGCCGGACAACACCAATCTCGACAAGGCCCGCCGACTGCTCTGGCCGGTGAAACAGAGATACGGCCGCAAGATCTCGTGGGCGGACCTGATGATTCTGGCAGGCAATGTGGCATTGGAAACAATGGGCTTCAAAACCTTCGGTTTCGGCGGCGGCCGGAAGGACGTCTGGGAGCCTGATCAGGATGTTTACTGGGGAAGGGAGTCATCCTGGCTCGACGACAAACGCTACTCGGGCGATCGCGATCTGGAGAACCCGCTTGCGGCGGTGCAGATGGGACTCATTTACGTGAATCCGGAGGGGCCCAACGGCAACCCGGACCCGATTGCCGCGGCCAGGGATATCCGCGAGACATTCGCCCGCATGGCGATGAACGACGAGGAGACCGTGGCGTTGATCGCCGGCGGGCACAGCTTCGGCAAAACCCACGGTGCGGGACCCGCATCACATGTCGGGCCGGAACCCGAAGCCGCCCCGCTTGAGGAGCAGGGGTTCGGCTGGAAGAGCGGTTTCCGCAGCGGAAAGGGACCCGACACCATCACCAGCGGCCTCGAGGTCACCTGGACGGCCACCCCCGCGAAATGGTCGGTCAATTACCTTGAAAACCTCTTCAATTACGAGTGGGAGCTCACCAAGAGTCCGGCGGGCGCGCACCAGTGGGTCGCCATAACCACTGATGCCACCGTGCCCGATGCCTTTGACGCGTCCAAAAAACATCGCCCGACGATGCTCACCACCGATCTATCGCTGCGCTATGATCCGGCCTATGAGAAGATCTCGCGGCGTTTCCTTGAGCGCCCCGATGAGTTTGCCGATGCGTTCGCACGGGCGTGGTTCAAACTGACGCACCGCGACATGGGCCCGCGCGCACGCTATCTCGGTCCCGAGGTGCCTGCGGAGGAACTCATCTGGCAGGACCCCATTCCCGCGGTGGATCACCCGTTGATCGACAGCCGCGACACGGGCGTCTTGAAAGAGCAGATTCTCGCCAGCGGGTTGTCCGTCACCGAGTTGGTCTCCACCGCATGGGCGTCGGCCTCGACATTCCGCGGATCCGACATGCGGGGCGGTGCGAACGGTGCGCGCATCCGGCTGGCACCGCAGAAATTCTGGGCGGTCAACCAGCCGGCCGTCCTTGGCAAAGTGCTCGCCGCGCTGGAGTCCATCCAGGCCGGGTTCAACCGGACCTCCGCAGGCGGCAAAAAAGTCTCGCTTGCGGATCTGATCGTCCTCGGTGGCTGCGCCGCCATCGAGCAGGCCGCGAAAAACGCCGGGCACAGCGTGAGCGTGCCTTTCACTCCGGGCCGCATGGATGCGTCGCAGGAACAGACGGATGTCGAATCCTTCTCGGTCCTCGAACCGATCGCCGACGGCTTCCGGAATCATCTCAAGGGCCGCTACACGATTCCGGCCGAGGCGCTGTTGGTGGACAAGGCGCAACTGCTCACACTCACCGCGCCGGAGATGACGGTGCTGGTGGGCGGCATGCGTGTGCTCAATGCGAATGCGGATGGTTCGCGGCACGGCGTTTTCACCGATCGGCCCGGCACCCTCAGCAACGACTTCTTCGTCAACCTCCTCGACATGGCCACCGAATGGAAGCCGGTGACGCCGGAGGCGGACCTGTTCGAAGGACGCGACCGTGCGACTGGCGGACTCAAGTGGACCGGCACCCGTGTCGATCTGGTGTTCGGATCCGACTCCCGCTTGCGCGCCTTGGCGGAGGTTTATGCTTGTGCCGACGGCGCGGAGAAGTTCGTCCATGACTTCATCGCCGCCTGGGACAAGGTGATGAATCTGGATCGGTTCGGTCCGGCGCCGGCTTCCGCATGAGCGGAGCGGCGATTGGAAACGGGAAGGTGCGGCAGCGGTGCCACGCCTTCCCCCGTTGGTCGCCGCAATCTCACTCCTCCGCCTGCGGGAGTTGTTTTTTCAAAGTGGCGATCAGGCGGTTGAGATAGGAAATGTATTGGATGCGCCGCTCGGGCGTGATGCCCGCGGGCAGGTCTTTGCCGGCGATGCTGACACGCCTGCGCGCCTCGGTGAACAACTCCAGCGCCTCGGCCGTCCGGTTCCGTGACAAGGCCTCGAGCGCGGATTTCGCAATCAACATGCCCGCGCGGTAGTGCGCGCTCCTGCCTTGGGGTATCGACGAGGCGAAATCGTAGGATGCAAGCGCGCCCGCCGGATCGCCATTCGCCTCACGGGCCGCGCCAAGCCATTCGTGGATGATCGCCCGTGGCCGGCGGATGTCGGCCGGGATCCAGTGCATTTGACTCACCGCGGTTTCGATTTCCGAGGCGGCGGTTTCGAGTGATGCCTGGGCGGATGCCGGATCTTTTGCCATGAAATGCCGCATGCTCATGCGCAGGTGATGGTTGGCCAGCGAGAAACGCCCGCGGAATGCCGACTCCATGCCGCCCTGCAGGCGGATGCCCCGGGCAAAGCACTCCTCGGCTTCGGTGTTTTTGCCGAGCATGCTCAGAAGGTTGCCCTGGTTGATTTGGAACGACGGCTCCATCGGGTGCAGCACTGCGGCCGCGCGGAAATCCTCGATTGCCCTCAGAGCGGTTTCCGTGAACGCCGGACCATCCGCCGCCGCGAGCGCCTGCTTGTTCAGGATCAGCGCGCGACGGTCGAGGAATTCCGTCTGCGGCCAGATGCGGATGGCTTCGGAAACCGCTTCGATGCGCGCATCGGCTGATGCATCCGTGTTTTTTCCCAGCCATGTGGACCACAGGGTTGCAGTGACGCGGCTGCCCTTCCATCCCGCTGGCAGCAGGATCACGATGCATGCCAGTGCACATCCCGCCTGGATGATCCGCGGGAAGATGGCGCGCGATCCGGCGTGACGGGCGTCCGTCCATGAGACCATCCCCATGCCGATTCCCAGCAGGATCACGCCGGGAATCGTGTGGAAGACAAAACTGAAGCACGACTGCACGAACATGCCCGCCAGTGCCGCCATGCCGCCCGCCCGCCATGCGTCCCGTGAGTCGGGCCCGGGCGGGCGTTTCTCGAAAGCCCCCCGCAGCACCGCGCCGATCACCAGTGCTGCCAGCAGCACGCACAACAGGAAGGCTCCCGCCAGGCCGTAGTCGGTGGCCGCCTGGACCAACTCGTTGTGCACGTGTCCGGGGCGCGCTTTTCCGATGCGCCGCACTTCATGGTCGAAGAACTGGAAACTCTCCCAACTGAAACTCTGGCTGCCTCCCCCGGTGAGCGGATGCAGGCCGATGCACGAAATGGCGGCTCCTAACAGATAGAACCGGATGTCGTTGTCAAGCAGGCGGGCGGTGTCGCCCCCCGAGCGCTGCTGCCAGCCGTAGATCCAGAACGCGACCAGCGCGATGGCAAGCACCGGCAGGGCGACCAGCGAGGGCGCGAACCATCGGGAGTCCCTCCGCCGGGCAATCATCATGGACATCATCACCAGCACCGCGCAGCCGGTGGTGGCACCCAGAATGCCCCCGCGCGACTTGGTGAAGTAGACACCGGCAAGTCCCGCCAGTGCCAGCAATCCCAACAGCAAGCGGGCAGTCGCCGTGTGCCGGCCCAGCAGCGCCGCCGCGCCGGCCAGCATCGAGAGGGCGATGAAGTAGTTCGCCGCCTCGTTGTAATGCGCGGCGAAGCCCGTGACCGTGTCTTCGGTGGCGCGTTTGCCAAACAGCGGCGAGAATGAGGGATCGATCACCTGTCTGGCCCCGACCCACACGCTGGCAGCCAGCAGCAGCGCGAGTCCGGTCACCAGCACGCGCTCCGCGGCCGGGTGGCCGGCAATCGCCCGCATACCTACAAAACCCGCAACCGCAGCACCAAGCAACAACAGGTCGGCATGGCCGAGTTCGGCCACCGGCGATGTCGCTGCCCTCCAGGCGAACCATGCGGTGCATGCCATGGCCATCGCCAGCAGCGAGGCATCCGCCGGGATTTTCCCACGCCGCGTGAACGATGGCAGGGCGGCGGCCATCGAGGCAGCCAGCGCCAACATCGCGGGACCCCAGCTCCACGGCCGGGTCTGCGGGCCGATCATCACGGCCAGCACCAACCCAAGAACCAGGAAAAACGAACAGGCGACAGGCATGGCCGGGATGCGGATTGAAAAACCACGCGTGTTGTTCCTAGCGCATGCACAGCAATGCGCAAGCCGGATCCCGGAAGCGGCATGTCCTTCGCAGGCGGCCCGGCGCACCGGCGGTCAGGCCGGCGGCAGGAGCTTCATTTCGCGCCATGGCCGAAAAGCACCGCCGGGATCGTGCGCAGGAGGATCTTGAAATCGAGCCACAGCGACCAGTTGTCGATGTAGCGGAGGTCCATGCGCACCCATTCGTCGAAGCTGCTGATCTTGTTGCGCCCGCCGGCCTGCCACTCGCAGGTGATTCCGGGCTTCATGCTGAGCCGCCTGCGGTGCGAAATCTCGCTGAAGGCCTCGACCTCGTAGAGCGGCAGCGGACGCGGGCCGACAAGGCTCATGTCGCCGGTGACCACATTGAGCAGCTGTGGCAGTTCATCGATGCTGAGTTTGCGCAACAGCGCGCCGAACGGGAAGATGCGCGGGTCGTTGTCGAGCTTGAAGACCGGGCCTTCCATCTGGTTGCCATGCTCGAGTTTCACCTGATCGAGCAACTCCTCCGCGTTGGGCACCATCGTGCGGAATTTCCACATCCGGAACGGCCTGCCATAGCGGCCGGCGCGCATTTGTGAGAACAAGACCGGCGCACCCGGGCTTTTCAGGCGGATGCCCGCCGCGGCGACAATCCAAAACGGCAGGGTGATGAGAATGATGATCGAAGCGCCAATCCGGTCGAATATGTCCTTCACCAGCAATTCCCATGACAGATCGGGCGTGGAGCGCAGCACCAGCATCGGACGGTTGCCAATCGCATCAAACACCGGCCGGGCGATCTGCGTGCGGATGAAGGATGCGGCGATCCATGCCTCCACACCCTGCAATTCGCACGCCTCGACGGCGCGGGCCACTTTTTCGAATTCGGTCTCCTTGGCGGCGAAGATCACGCGGCCCACCGACTCGCGTTTGAGCAGGTGGAACAGTTCTTCAACCGGCTGCTGCCCGAGGTCGAAAAACTCGACGACATCCCAGCCGCTGCTGACGTCGGGATCCAGTTCGTCCAGCAGCTCCTTCATTTCACCACCCGAGCCCGCGATGATCACGCGTTCGCGGGTGATTCCCAGCCTGTTCCGCCGCCGCATCCACAGCGCGGTGAGACGGTCGCGCAACAGCATGGTGATGAAGACAAGCAACAGGCCGATGCCGAGGGCGAGGCGCGGTGTCCCGGTGAGCTTCGCGAAGATCGCGAACATGGCGACGATGAGTGTGATCACCACCAGTGCTTCGGTAAGCTGCACGATGGCCTTGCCGGTGCTCTTGTTGGAGATGCGCCTGTAGTAGCCGAAGTGCTCCAATACCAGTGGAGTGAAAGGCACCGCGATGTAGAGCACCCAGTGGATGCTCTGGCGGTGATTGTTCAATTCCATGCCTAACAAAAACTCCCGGATGTCCCATGCCAGCCAGAAGGAAGCCCATACGAGCAGGGCGTCGGTGAGTTGGAGTGCCTGGATGCGGAATGCCTCGCTGCGACTTGTGGCCATAAGGAATCGTGATTGCGGCGCCCGGGCGCCGCGGGGTTGTGCGCGCCGAGGCACGTGCGGGAAGTGAGCACCAAAACCGCGCCTGCGGCAATCATGGAAATGCGGCTTTGCAGCGATTGAACCGGAATTTTCCATGCCGGTGCCTCCGGCGCGGCGATCCGCGGTCCTGATGCGGATGATTTTGGAGTTGGAAATCATCCGCGGGCGTGTTCGCTATCCCGCGGTGCCGCGTCCCATCCTGCTCATTGGAACATTCCTGGTCCTTGCGGCCGCCTTGGGCGTATTGTGGACGCAGCGTTTCGAGCAGGTTCCCGGCACGCCAGTCCGGACCCTGGCTGACTTGCGCGCAGGTGCGCCCGTGATGCCGGGTGTCGAGTGGCTTGGAAGCGTGGACAGGCCGACACTGCGGCTCACGGTGATGCCGCAGCAACCCGGCGTGGCCATGCGCCTGGTGATTCCGGGTGCCGGCGCGGCAGAAATGCTGCACTTCCGCTATCGCGTAAGCGCGCGATCCCTGATCCCCGGATCCGAAAAATGGCAAACCGGAAGGATTCTTGTGGAATGGCATTGCGCCGATGGTTCGGGGCGGACATCGCTCAACACCGTCGCCGGTGCCATGGGTGACGAACAGAAAGGCTGGGACTCGCTGGTGGCATCACCCGCGCAGGGTCCGGCATGGCCCGCATTGCGTGTCGAACATCTCGGGCTCAGCGGCGAACTGGAACTGGCCGATATGGAAATCACTGAAGTGCGAGAAAGACCGTTGTGGAGGTATGGAAGGGTGCCTTTGGTTCTTGCGTGGTTTGCATGGTTCTTCGGGTGGATCCGTTCGTGGCCGCGGGTCACACCGCCGCGGGCTCTCGCCGCCGCATCCGTGTGGCTCTTCGTCTGCATCCAGCTGGCCATACCGGGACCGTGGGAGATTCAAAAACCGATGATTGCCGGCTTCAACCTGGGGGCGGTTCCGCGATCAGAAGCGACGAACACGGCCGAAGCTCCGCCATCGGTTGCCACTGGAAAACCCATGGCGCTGGCCGCGTCCGGCGCGGTGACCGCATCGGGAAAAATCCCGCCGGGCGGCGGCCTGCTTCTGCAGGCCAAAAACCTATTCGCGCGGATCAGGCCGGTATTGCACGTCCTGATGCTGGCCCTCCCCGCACTGGCCAGTGCATGGCTGGTCGGTAGCCGCCCCACCGTTTTTCCGGCGGTCTTTGCGGCCCTCGCCATCGAAGGCGCCCAAACCCTGTTTGGCTATGGCTTCGACTGGATCGATGTGACCGACCTGCTCTGCAATGCCACCGGCATCGCATTGGGGCTGTGGTTGGCGCAGCGGGAGTTCCTGCTCCGGCTGGTCGGGCGCTTGTTCCCGGGTTGCGGGGCGAAATCCGTCACGGGTTGACAGCACGCTCCCCGCTCTTAACCTGCAGCGCCTTGCCAAAACCCAAACATTTTCCATCAGCCATTCATGGATCCTGCCTGCTCTCCAAAAAGTGACGCCGCCATGCCGGGCATGGTTGGCATGCGTGACAGGCTGCCTGCGATCCTTGGATACGCCGCCACCCTGGCTTGTCTGGTCTGGTTT
>JBIJBN010000294.1:0-2797 GCA_044345175.1 Luteolibacter sp. | reverse complement strand
CCGCAACCTCACGCACCGCCTGCACCGACAGCCCCGGAACCCCGGGAGATTGAAGCTCCCGCAACAGATCATCCACCGCCGCCGCGGGACACTCGACACGTACAATCCCCGCAAACTGCCCGGCCAGCCGGGCCATCCGGCTTTCCAGCCAGTTGCCTCCATGCCGGGCCACCGTCTCCGCAAGTGAACTCACCAAACCCGGGCGGTCCGCACCCAGCACGGTCATGATCAGGCAGTCCTTCATGCCCGCAACCTAAACTGGACAAACCCCGGACGCCACCGGAAACCGATGACCACCTCATCCCGCAGCCGGTCACGCCCAAACCCACATCCGACAACCCGCCAAACACCGCCCCGATGATCAGGCACACAGCCTGCTTTCACTCGGAAGACAGGAAAAAAATCACAATCACCTTGCGATCCACAGAGCTTTGGGGCTTTGTTTCCGCGGCACCGGCATGAGCCATTCTATCACCGAAATCGAAGCTCCGGACAGCATCGCCGGCGCCGCAAGGGCCACCGAGGCGTATCACGCCGAAACCGGTGACCTCGTCGGCGAACGCATGATCCTCAACATGGGGCCGTCACACCCCGCCACCCACGGCGTGCTGCGACTGATCCTCGAACTGGACGGCGAAATCATCATCAAGGCCGATCCCGATGTGGGATTCCTCCACCGCGGCGATGAGAAAATCGCCGAAAACATGCACTACAACCAGTTCGTGCCCTACACGGACCGGCTCGATTACCTCGCACCGCTCGCCAACAACGTAGCCTACGCCTGCGCCGTGGAAAAACTCATGGGCTGGACGCTGCCACCGCGCGGCCAGGCACTCCGAGTGCTCTGCTGCGAACTCGCACGCATCTCGGCCCACATGCTCGGCGTGGGCGTCTGCGCCATGGACGTCGGCGCCATGACGGTTTTCCTCTACACCATGGTGGAACGGGAGAAAATCTACAACCTCTGCGAACAACTCACCGGCGCGCGCTTCACCACCTCATACACCCGCGTCGGCGGCCAACTGCGCGACATGCCGCCGGGCTTCGAACAGGCGGTCCGCACGTTCCTCACGGAGTGCTCCAAAACCATCGGCGAAATCTCCAAACTGCTCGACAAAAACAAGATCTTCATCGACCGCATGGCCGACATCGGCGTGATCAGCCGCGAGTCCGCCATCGCATGGGGCATCACCGGACCGAACCTCCGCGCCTCCGGCGTGCCGCGCGATCTCCGCAAGGACAACCCCTACCTCGGATACGCCTCCTACGAGTTCGACGTGCCGGTCGCGGACGAAGGCGACTGCTACGCACGCTATCAGGTCCGGCTTGAGGAAATGCGCCAGTCGATCCTGATCTGCCGCCAGGTCCTCGATCGCATGCCCGCCGGACCGGTCAACATCAACGAGGCGAAAAGCACACTGCCGGACAAGGAGCGCGTGATGATGTCCATGGAGGAACTCATCCACCACTTCATCGTCGCCACCCAGGGCATCGACGCACCCCCCGGCGAGGTGTATTTCGCCGCGGACAACCCCAAGGGCGAACTCGGATTCTACATCCACTCCAAAGGCGGCGGCGTCCCCCACCGCCTCAAGATCCGCAGCCCGTCGTTCTGCAACCTCTCGATCATCCCGCGCCTCCTGCCCGGCCACATGGTCTCCGACATCCCGGCCATCCTCGGCTCGCTCGACTTCGTCATGGGCGAGTGCGACCGCTGAGAGCCGCAACACCCCCCACC
Organism: Luteolibacter sp.; assembly: GCA_044345175.1. GTDB lineage: Bacteria > Verrucomicrobiota > Verrucomicrobiia > Verrucomicrobiales > Akkermansiaceae > Luteolibacter. The sequence continues at coordinate 1,059 of JBIJBN010000294.1, read as the reverse complement.
ATGAAAACCACCTTCACCCTGCTCGGCATCCTGATGCTCACCCTGCCCGCATCCGCGGAGTTCCGCACATGGACCCGCAACGACGGCAAAACCGCGGATCTCGAACTGGTCTCGGTCACCGGCACGGGCAGCGACATGTCCGCGGAATTCAGGATGCGCGACGGCAGGACCGTCACGATCAAGGCGGCCACGCTGGTCAAGGCCGACGCCGACTTGCTTGCCGCATGGAAACCCCATGAAACGGAACCAAGCGCCGCCCCGGACGCCCCGGCCAGCATTTTCGACGAGATCCTGGACGGCAACCTGGTGAAACTCTCCGGCAAGTCGCTCAAGCCGGCCAGGGATGTCGCCAAACCGGAGAAGTTCTATGTGTTTTACTACACCGCCTCATGGTGCGGACCCTGCCAGCAATACACACCGTCACTGGTGGAGTTTTACGAAAAACACAAAAACGCCGGTTTCGAGATCTTCCTCATCACCAGCGACCAGGACGAGAATGCCATGGAGCAATATGCCGCGGAAAAGAAAATGCCATGGCCGCAGTTGAAGTTCCGCAAGACGGCGGACTTCAAGAAAAAGTTCGAACATGGCGTCACCGGCATCCCCGCTGTCATTGTCTGCAAGCCTGATGGCACCAAAATCGATGGCCAATTCCGCAACCTCGCGGCCCTGGAACAACTCGTGAAATGACCATGTCCATCTCTCCTCTCGAGGCAAACACCGCCTCTCCCGAAACTCCCGGCACACGGTTCTTCCCGCCGTTTGAACCCACCCCGGAACTCGAGGCCGAGGCGGACAAGCGCATCGCCAACTATCCCGCCAGCAAACGCTCGGCCACCCTGCCGCTGCTCCACATCGTCCAACACAGGTTCGGCTTCATCTCCGCCGCCGCCATCGACTGGGTGGCACGCAAACTCGAATTGGAACCGGTCAAGGTGCTCGAAGTGGTCACATTCTATCCGGGCTTCCGCCAGTCCGCCCCGGGCAAATACCATATCCGCGTCTGCCGCACGCTGTCATGCGCCATGGGCGGATCCCATGAACTCATGGACCGCCTCT
>JBIJBN010000293.1:0-2799 GCA_044345175.1 Luteolibacter sp. | reverse complement strand
ATTTCGCCGGCAGGTTCCGGGAAATCCTTCCGCTCGAGACCCTCAAGGCCGATCCGATCCTTTCGGGAATGATGGTTTGCCAACGCGGCACCCGGCTTTCGATCACTCCGGTGGATCCATCCCATTTCAAGCGCGTTTGCAAACTGGCCGGCTTCCGGGCGTGAACCCGGAAACCAAGCCGCGTCCGCTTTGCCGGCGACGAACCGGGTGAAATTCCGCACCCATGCCATGCGCCGCAAGATGATATCATCCGTCAGCAGCCTGCTCCCCGCGGCCGGCTGGCTGCGCGCCTACCAACCCGTCTGGCTGCGCGGCGATGTGGTGGCCGGAGTGACACTCGCCGCCTACATGATACCCGCCGCCATTGGCGACGCCACGCTGGCCGGACTGCCGCCGCAGGCAGGTCTTTACGCCTGTCTTTTCTCCGGCCTGGTCTTCTGGCTGTTCACCAGCTCGCGCCAGACCACGGTCACGGTGACCTCGGCGATCTCGCTGCTGGTTGGCTCGACGCTCGGCCCGATCGCCCGCGGCGATCCTGCGCACTACGCGGTGCTGGCATCCGCCACCGCGGTGATCGTGGCCGCCCTCGCGCTGCTTGCCCGGCTGTTCCGCGCGGGCGCGGTGGTCAACTTCATTTCCGAACCGGTGCTGGCGGGCTTCAAATGTGGTGTCGCACTTTACCTTGCCGCATCCCAGCTGCCGAAGCTCTGCGGCATCGCCGGCACCCATGGTGATTTCTGGGATCAATCCGCCCACTTCATCCGCCATGCCGGGGACATCCACCTGCTCTCGCTGGCGATCGGCGCACCGGCCCTCGCCCTGCTGCTCGCGGGAAAACGCCACCTGCCCGGCAAGCCGGTGGCGCTGGTGGTGCTTGCGGCCGCGCTGGCCGCCGCTGCATGGATCGACCCCGGCGGCATGGGTGTGAAAATGCTCGGCGAGGTCCCCCGGGGATTGCCGGAACCCGCTATCCACCGGCTCGGCCGCGCCGACCTCAACACACTGCTGCCGCTGGCGATGGCGTGCTTTCTGTTAGGCGCGGTGGAGACCGCCGCGGTGGGCCGGATGTTCGCCCGCAGGCACAACTTCCGCCTCGACAGCAACCAGGAGTTTCTCGCGCTTGCAGCAGCGAATCTCGCGGCGGGCATCGGCCAGGGCTATCCCGCCAGCGGCGGCATGTCCCAATCGCTGGTCAACGAGTCCGGTGGCGCGCGCACGCCGCTCTCCGGCTTCATCTGCTCGCTCTTGATCCTGCTGGTCATCCTGTTTCTAACCGGACTGCTGCGCCATCTGCCGCAGCCGATTCTGGCGGCGATCGTGCTGGCGGCGGTGGCCGGACTGGTCGATCTTTCCGCACTGAGGGAGATGTGGCGTTTCAGCCGCGGCGATTTCGCGGTGGCGGTGGCGGCAATGGCAGGGGTGTTGTTTTCCGGGTTGCTGATGGGCGTGTTGATCGGGGCGGTGCTTTCGCTGGCGCTGCTGCTGCGGCGCGCGATGCAGCCGCCGACCACCGAACTCGGACGCGTGCCGGGCACGGACTACTTCGCCGACCGCATCCGCCACCCGGACAACGGGAGCATTCCCGGGGTGTTCATCTTCCGCTGCGACGGCGGCATTTTCCACTTCAACACCGAACACGTCCACGACCGCTTCCATGAACTGCTCGCCGCGCGCAAGGATCCGGTCACGCTCGCGGTGTTCTTCATGGGCACGGTGCCGATGATCGACATGGCCGGCGTGGAGCTGCTCTCAGGATTGCACGACAGCCTGGCAAGGCGCGGCATCCAGCTGCGCCTCGCCGAGGCCCATGGCAAGGTGCGCGACGCGCTGCGCCGCGGCGGCTTCGAGCGTTCCTACGGGCCGGTCACGGCGGACCAGACGGTCGCGACCATCCTCCGCGATGCGGGCCGCGCTCACTCCCTGATGTAAACCTCCGCGCCCTTCTCGAGGAATTCCCTGCTTTTCTCTGCCATGCCCTGCTCCACGGCCTGCTGTTCGGAAAGCCCCTCGCCGGCGGCATAGCGGCGCACGTCCTCGCTGATTTTCATCGAGCAGAAATGCGGGCCGCACATCGAGCAGAAGTGCGCGCTCTTGGCTCCTTCCTGCGGCAGCGTCTCGTCATGGAAGGCGCGCGCGGTTTCCGGATCGAGACCGAGGTTGAACTGGTCTTCCCAGCGGAACTCGAAGCGCGCCTTGCTCAGCGCGTTGTCGCGGTATTGCGCCCCGGGATGGCCCTTGGCGAGGTCCGCGGCATGGGCGGCGAGCTTGTAGGTGATGACGCCTTCCTTGACGTCCCCGCGGTCCGGCAGGCCGAGGTGCTCCTTGGGTGTGACATAACACAACATCGCGCAACCATACCAGCCGATCATGGCCGCGCCGATGCCGCTGGTGATGTGGTCGTATCCGGGCGCGATGTCGGTGGTGAGGGGCCCGAGCGTGTAGAACGGCGCCTCGTGGCACCATTCGAGCTGTTTGGCCATGTTTTCCTCGATCATGTGCATCGGCACGTGGCCGGGTCCCTCGTTCATGACCTGCACGCCGAACTCCCACGCGCGGCGGGTGAGTTCGCCCTGCACCTCGAGCTCGCCGAACTGCGCCTTGTCGTTGGCATCGGCGATCGATCCCGGCCGCAGGCCGTCACCGATGGAGAAACTCACGTCGTAGGCGGCCATGATCGCGCAAATCTCGTCCCAGTGCGTGTAGAGGAAATTCTCCTTGTGATGGGCGAGGCACCATTTGGCCATGATGCTGCCGCCGCGGGAGACAATGCCGGTCATGCGGCTGGCCGTGAGCGGCACG
>JBIJBN010000094.1:0-7016 GCA_044345175.1 Luteolibacter sp. | reverse complement strand
TCCAGCTCGACGGCGCTTTCGACGGTGACCTTGCGGCGCTCGAGTTCGAGGCGGACGAGTTTCCGCAGTGCGGCGAGCACGGCGGCGTATTCGCGCGGCCTGGTCCGGTCGAGGTGTGCGAGGACCGGACGCAGCTTGTCGTCGTCCAGGCGGCCGCCGGTCTGGCAGAGGCCGAAAAGTCGGCGGGCGGTGGCGGCGGCGGTTTTGGAGATTTTCATGGGGCGGTGAGGGTGCCGGAGGTCAGGCTTCGACCTTGGCCAGCGCTTCCTCGTTGATGCGTTTCTGGTCCTCCGGGGTGAGTACCTTGCCTGCGACCTGTGCGGTGGTGGCGGCGACGAGGCGGCCGAACTCGCGCTTGAGGTCGGCGCTGAGGCGCGCGCGGTCCGCCTTGGCGGCGGCTTCCGCCTTGGCGAGGATGCCCTGGGCTTGGGCGATGGCTTCCTGCGCCTTCTGTTCGCTGAACGACTGGGCGCCTTCCTTGGCCTCGTTGATGAGGCGGAGGGCCTCGGCGTTGGCTTTTTCGATGGCGGCGCGGGTGGTTTCCTCGGAGTCGGCGAGTTGTTTTTCGATGCGTTTGAGTTTTTCCTCGCCCTCGGCGATGCGCATGCGGCGCTGCTCGAGCATCTGTTGGATGGGGCCGAACGCGAACTTCTTGAGAATGAAGACCACGAGGAGGAAATTGATCACCTGCGCGATGAAGAACGGCGCGTTCCAACCGAAGGTTTTCTGGATGGTTTCGGCGACGCCGGCATCTCCGGTGGTGGCGGCGGCGGCAAGAAAGGTGATCATGGGAGCGGGTGGGGCGGTTGAGGGATGGCCTGGCCGCGCGCGCCGGGATGGCGCGCGCGGCGGCCTTGAATCAGAACTGCACGGCGAATGCGGAGAGGATGAAAATCCCCTCGATGAGTGCCGCGAGGATGATCGAGACGACCAGGATCGGGGTGGCCGCGCCGGGATTGCGTCCGGTGGCTTCGGCCGCCTTGGCGCCGAGGATTCCGATGCCGATGCCGCCGGCGAGTGCGGCGAGTCCCACAGCGAATGCTTTTGTTAACATGGTTGGTGTTGGTGTTGTTGGTTGTGGTTTTCCCAGCCCCCACGGTCTTTGCCATGGTCGGACTGCGAAAGGGTTCAGTGGTGCGCCTCGTCGCCGTGATCGCAGATGAGCTTGAGGAAGATGGCGCACAGGAGGGTGAAGACCAGCGCCTGCACGAAGCCGACGAGCAGCTCGACGAAGTAGAACGGCAGGGCGGGCAGGAAGGCGAGTTTTTCCGGGACGAGCGCCATGAGCGACTCGAGTGTCTGCTCGCCGCCGTAGATGTTGCCGAAGAGGCGGAAGCTGAGCGCGACCGGGCGGATGGCGATGGAAATCAACTCCAGCACGCCGACAAAAAGGAAGATCGGCACCATCATCGCGAGCATGATGCCGTGGAAGGCGCCTTTCGGCGCGAAAATATGGGCGAGGAAGGCCTTGAAGCCGTTTTCGGTGATCGCCCAGTAGAACCACAGCAGCGCGAAGGTGAGCGCCATGGCCGAGGTCATGTTGACATCGGCATTGCCGCCGCGCATCCACGGAGTGAAGCCCTTGTTGCCTGCGGCATCGAGCGTTTGCCAGCCGATGGTTCCGACGCCCGGGATGAGTGCCAGGTAATTGACGGTGAGAATGAAGAAGAAGATGGTGCCGAAGAACCAGAAGACGCGTTTGACGAGGTGTTCGCCGATCAGGCCGCCGAGGAAATCATGGAGCGACTCCACCGCCCACTCGGCGAAATTCTGGAGTCCCGAGGGCACCAGGGACATTTTGCGGGTGGCGGCCTGGCAGAACAGGATGATCAGGCCCACCGCGATCCAGACCATGATGGTGGAATTGGTGAACGCGCCGAAGAGCGGTTGGGCGTCCAGAGGCAGCACGTGGTGGCCGCCTGGTCCGGCCGCCATCGCGGTGGCGGGGCCTGCGAGCCAGAGGAGCGGGACGAGAATGGTGGGGCGACGGGCCATGCGGGGACAACCAGCGGTGCGCGGGCGCGCGGTCTTTATAAAGCGGCTGCGCGGCCCGCAAGATTTTTTACTCGATTTCGAGCCATTGGAGCCACCGCCGGTGGTCCTTGACGCGGGAAATTCCCGGGTTGGGGCGCGTTTTCTCTTGCCATGTGCGCGGCGCGGCCTTCAAAACTCGACCTGCCATGAACAAAGCAGAACTCATTGATTCCATTCAAAACGCACTCGGCAAGGAGGCCACCAAGCGCGCCGCCGAAGAAGCCCTCAACGCCGTCCTTGATTGCATCTCCGCCGGCGTGAAGAAAGACGGCAAGGTCCAGATCGTTGGTTTCGGCACTTTCGCGGTCAAGAACCGCGCCGAGCGCACCGGCCGCAACCCGAAGACCAAGGAGACCATCACCATCGCCGCCTCCAAGTCGGTCGGCTTCAAGGCCTCCGCCGCCCTGAAGGCATTGCTGTGATCGGAAAAATCCCGAAGTTTTCCGCGGATTGATTGTGTTGAAATTCAAAAACCCCGGAGAACCCCGGCCTTGAGTGGCCGGGGTTTTCTTGTCACGGGCAGGTTCCGCGGGGAAGAGAACGCATGAAACCCAGAACCATTCTTGCTGAAACGCCCTTGCCGGAAGGCGGGGCCCTGACGCTGCAGGAGCACGACGGCCGCCTGTCGCTGCTGATCCATGGACAGCAGATCTGCGGTCCTGCGACGCGGGCTGCGGAGGAGGAACTGGCGCGGCTGGCCTGCGCGCCATTCCGGCCGGTCCGCCAGCCGCGGCTTTTTTTCGCCGGGCTCGGGCTCGGGCACGGTCTTGGCGCGGCGCTCGCCGAGTTGAAGCAGAAGCGCGCGACCTTCATCGTGGGCGAGCCGCTGGCCGCATTGCCCGCGTGGCACCGCAGCCATCTGCCGGAAAGCCCGCTGCACGATCCGCGGGTGCTGCTGGAGGACGATTGCGGGCCATCCGCACTGATTCGTCAGGCGGGGTTGCTGCATGCGGTGCTGCTGCATCTGGATGCATCGCCCGCGGGTCCCGGCAACCGGCCGTGGGTGGTTGACCGCCGTTGGCTGGCTGCGGCCCATGAGGCGCTGCAGGCCGGCGGGTTGCTGGCGATCGCCGGTTCGCGGCCATTGGCCAATCTGACGCGGAAGCTGCGGGGCAGTGGATTCGAGGTGGCGGAATTCACGGTTCCGGTGTCACCGGATGCGAAGCGCCCGCGGCTGCAGCCGTTGTGGCTGGCGCGCAAGGGTCGCGCCGCGCGATAACGATCCGCGGCGGTGGGTCAGCCGTCTTCCGGTTGTTCCTTCTTGGCTTGGTATTTGAGCAATCCGGCGAACTCCGCGGGCAGCGGCATGCCCGCGCCCAGCGTCATTTCGTAGAGCGTGGCCACGGCGGCGGCCTCGGTGAGCATGGCATGGCCGGTGCCGGTCTTGTTTTCGGACGGGCTCCCCCAGTCCTTCATGGCTTGTTTGACGTCCTCGTCATTGATGAGGATGGACATGACCCGCAGGGCGGCCTGGCGGGCGATTTCCTCCGAGGCGCCGGCATCCGCGGTCATGGCCGTTTGATAGGCGAGCAGTGCCTGTTGGGGTTTGCCAAGGCCTTCGAGCGCCTGCCCGTGGCACCATGCGATTTGGGCGCGCTGGTCGCCGGGCAGGCGGCTTTCGGCGCGTTCCGCAACGAGTTTTTCCACGCGGTCCCAGTCTTGGGTGCGCACGGCGTCCCAGATCAGATAGAGTTCCAACTGGCGCAGCTGGATGTCCCGGGTGAGCGGATCCTTGTCGAATTTCTGGAGCGCCGCGGCCAGCCCCTCGAGGTCGCCGAGCTTGCGCAAACACTCCATTTCATAAAAAGCCGCCAGCGCGGCATGGCTGTTTTCGAGTGGATAGAGCGGCATGAAGCGCTCTTTGACCTCGGCGAACCTGCGTTTCGCCTCGTCGTATCTGCGGGCCTGATAGAGATCCATGGCCGCGGTGAATTCGCGCGGCTCCAGCAGGAAGACGGATTCGAGTGTGGAGAGCCTGGCATTCACCGTGTCCACGGCCACTGCGGTTTCGCGATAGCGGATGGAGGATTTGGTGGCCTCCACCAGCCAGGCGCGCTGGAAGCCGCCGTCCCCGCTCACAAGCAGGGCCGGGGCTTGGAATGGTTCCTGGCGGGCGGTCTGGGCGGCGGCGTGGGGCAGCACCTGGAGCAGGGCGGCGGCGATGAGGATTTTTTTCATGGCGGGTTCCATTGGAATGGGTGCGGGCTGCGGTTCAGTTCCTCATCCGGGATTTTCCGGCGGCCTCTTTCTCGGCCTTGATTTGCGCCATCGACTTGATGGCCGGATTGGCCTCGTAGGTGAGCACGAGTTTCTCGACCTCCTGCCAGAGCGCCAGGTCGGACTCGACCATCTGGCTCTTGAACCTGCCGGTCAGTTCGATGTAGCGCGCGCCGCCCTCGTAGGCGCCCTGGCGGTCGGCGGGCGCGGCGGGCCCGGCCGCGGGCTTGTTGCGCTCCCATGAAAGCTGCATCCAGCTTTTCATGGCCGGGGCCGAAACCTTGATGTTGCCCATGTGGGCCGACCAGACCTTGACATACATGGAGATGGCATCGTCCCTCATGCCGCGCTCCTCGAAGCTGCGTGCGAGCAGCAGGCCGGCCGTGGCCGAGTATTTGGAGAAGCCGGTCTTCTCGCGGTCGAGGTAGATGCGGGCCTTCTCTGCGGCCGTGGCGTATTCCTTGCGCGCCATGAGCAGCTCGATGATCCGGAATAACGAGAACTCGCGTTCGGATTTCTCCTCCGATTCGTTGTAAACGGTCTCGAAATCCGCGAGTGCCTTGTCGATATCGGCCGCGGCGGCGGAGTTGCCGAAGACATCGGCGCGGCCGAGCAGTGCGGAGAAGCGCCCGGTTTGGTTTTCCCGGCCGAGCGCCTCGTTGTAATAGGGCAGCGCCTCACGCGGCGTGGCGGTGTTGGTGCGGAGGAAATCGCCCACCTTGACGAGGATGAAGTTGGTGAGATCCTTGAGGGCGAAGTCCGTTTTGAGTTCCTGGAACAGCACCTTGATCATGGCGTTGCCGGAACGCCTGACGGCATCATCGGTGGTTTTTTTGACGACGCCCTCGAAGACGCCGATGACCGCCACGCGGAGCAGCGCGCGGGCCGCGCTGTCGGTGGAGCGGATGCCGGGGAAATTGTAGTAATGTTCCTTGAGTTGTTCCGGCGTGTGTTTGGTGAGGTAGGCCTCGGTGTAGGAATTGATCAGCTCCTCGAGGCCCACGGCCTCGGGCTGGCCGGCCGCCTCGGAGATCGCGTCGCGCATGCGGGCGAGGCCGTCGTCGGTGCGGCCCGCCGCATCGAGCGCGGCGAACTGGGCGACCGCGAAGCGCGGTTTGAGGGGTGAATCCGCGGCGAACTCCTCCCAGAAGCGGTCGGCGAAGGGCACGGCCTCCCTGATGCGCGGGTTGTCCGGCTGGCCGAGCAGCAAGACCAGCGAGTAGAGAGCCTCGCCGGCGACGCCCTTCTGGCCGCGTTTCACGGCGTTGTCCAGGGCGCTGGCGAACGCCTGTTCGGCGCGGTCGTCGTTTTTGAGCGATTGTTCGATGTTGCCGCGCAGCAGGTAGGCTTGGGCGATGACGATCGCATCGGGAAAGTCCTTGATGAGGGCGGAGATCCGGGCAAGCGCGTCCTCCGGCTGCTCCTCGGCATAATGGCAGTTGGCGCGGTCATACAGCGCGAAGGGCAGGAAGGCGTTCTTGGATGGATCCGGGTATGCCTTGAGGAACTCGTCGAGCAATGCGGCGGACCTGCTCCAGTTGAGCAGCCGCGACTGGTTGGCGGCGCGGAAATAGGCCGCCGCGACGGCGAAGTGGCTCTTCGGGTATTGTTCCACATGCTGGTCGAGCAGCGGGGCGGCCTTCTGGTATTGGCCGGTGTAGAAGTAGGAGCCGCCGAGCGTGTGCAGGCAGATGTCGTGTTCCGGGCCGCCGGGTTTGAGTTTGTCGAGCAGCGGGGTGGCGACCTCGATGCACTCCTCATATCTGCCGTCGTAGAACAGGACCGAGAGCATCACGCGCTGGATCGCGGGGAGGTGCTTCGAGTTGGGAAAGGTTTTGAGGAAGGTTTCCGCGTGGCGCTGGGTATCGGCCGCCTCGCCGACCATCGAGCTGGTGCGCACCAGGTTGAAGAGGTTTTCCTCGCGTTTTTCCGAATTCGGGTGGAATGACTCGAGTTGGAGGTATGCGGCGAGGGCTCCGCGGACGTTGCCGTTGCGCTCGTGCAGGTAGGCGGCCGCGGCGAGTCTTGTCATTTCCGGCGAACGTTTGCCGCGGCGTTGTTCGTCGAGGGCGGCAAGGGCGGCCTCGAGTTTTTCGCGCAGCAGGATGTTTGCGCCGTCGGTGACGCGGGTGAGCGGGCCGATGGATTTCAAGCGGGCGCGGATGTCATCGATGGCGGCATCGGTGGAGGGCACGCACTGGTAGAGGGTGATGGCGGCGCGGTCGAGGCCGACAGCCATGGCATCGCCGGCGAGTTTCATGAAGACCGGCGCGTAGTGCTGCATGACGAACGGCTCGGTGACGAGTTCGCCGCGGTTTTTGGTGATGAAGTCGAGCAGCGCCTGCTCGTCGGGTTTGGCGATGCAGGCGAGGACGAGTTCCTGGAACCCGGCGATGATGGCGGTCTCCGCGGTGGGGAAGCTGGTTTTGTTGCGGATGGCGATCTCGAGGTGTTCGCCGCCTTCGGGGATGAGTCCCAGCTTGAAGTGGCAGATGGCCATGGCGATGTGGAATGGGCCCTGCGGGTAGGTGTCGCGCTGCTTGTCGCGCTCCGCGAGGAATTTCCGGTATTGGCTGATGGCGAGTTCCCAGTTCTGGGCGCTCACGGCGGCTTCCGCCCACTTGAGGAGTGCGGTTTTGTGGAACGGGTTTTCGCGGCCCACGGCATCCTCGGCATTGGGGAAATCGCGGTAGCAGGTTTCGAACGAAGCCATCGCCTCGTTCCATTTCCCGAGTTTCATCTCGCAGATGCCCTTGCGGTAATGG
>JBIJBN010000292.1:0-2810 GCA_044345175.1 Luteolibacter sp. | reverse complement strand
GTCATGGAAAAGCACGCCGGCGATCAACAGATCGCGGTTGAGTACCTCATAGACGGCGCACAAGGCATCGGCCGCGCGCATCATCTGGGCGACGTGCTCGACAAGCCCGCCGCGGCGCGCGTGGTGGTTGCGGCGCGCGGCCGCGGTCCGGCGGAACCGCTCGCCATGCTGGTCGAGAAACATCCGGCAGAGCGCGTGCAGGCGTGGATCCACAATCGAGACGCAGAGGCGTGTGATTTCCGCATGGTCGTCATCCTGCCTCGCCTTGAGCGCCGGATCACCCGCAAAGAACAGATCCAGCGCGTCCCCGGCCGGTTGGTGGAATTCGAGATCCTTGCCCTCGATGCCGTAGGAACCCTGCGTCCATCTGCCCTCAATGCGGAAGACCTGGCCGGCGGGCAGGGCGTCGGCTTGCTGATAGACCGGCGAGTCCGACCAGATTTTCAACGGAAAATGCCCGGTGGCATCGGCGAAAGCGAGTTCGAGATATGGCTTGCCGGTCTTGGTGCTGCGTGTGGCGCGGGACTGCAACTGGGCGTGCACGGCGGCGGCCAGCGGTTTTTCCCCGGCCTGCTCCCTGAGGGCGGCAATGGTGATGGGACTCACATGGCAATCATGCGGCGTCACGGCCCGGCTGTCACGCCCGGAGAGACCCTCACATGGCGATGTCCGCGCCGCCGCCGCATGGGACGCGGGCACGGCATGCCGGGCGCACCAGTCACAGCACGGGGAAATTGCCGCCAGCTGGCCGCAGTGCTGCCGCGCCACCCGTCGCAACGCCTTGAAAAACAGCCCGATCAGGCAGTCAACTCACCGCTTTACAACGGGCAAGGCGCTCCCCATAGTCGCCCGCCCATGAACTTCGCCGCGATCGACTGGCTTTCCATTTCCATCAATCTGTTGTTGGTGGTCTTCGTCATTGTCTGCCTGCTGATGACCTTGATCATCCTGATGCAGCGTCCGAAGCAGGAAGGTCTGGGCGCGGCCTTCGGGGGCGGGGTGACCGACCAGGTCTTCGGCGCCCGCACCACCAATGTATTGCAGCGTGGCACGGTGTATCTGGGTTCGCTGTTTTTCCTGTTGAGCCTTGCCTTGGCGATCCTCATCGGCCACCAGAACAAGAAAACCAGCATCCTGGACACCAAGAGCCCCGCAGTGGAAGAGCCCGCAGCCGCAGCCGAACCGGCAGCCACCGAAAACCTGCCGGCCTCGCTTGCAGAGGAAATCCCGGCCGCGGAAACCCCCGCCGGCGATGCGGCAGCTCAAACGGAACCTGCAGCGACGATTGAAACTCCGGCGGCCGATCTCACGCCCGCGGAGACACCCGCCCCGGCGGAAAACACAACCCCCGCGGAAAACGCCCGCACTCCGGAAGAAAAGTCCGGCGAGCCCTGACGCTTTCTCTGGGTGACGCAAGCCGCCCGAGAATGCCCAGACGTGCCGGATTGGGCACGCCCCGAGGCTTTTCCCGCCGCGCCTCACGGCTGGGGCTGGCTGGATTGCAAACGCCGCGCCCACCCGTGCGAATCCCATGCCGCGCTGCTTGCCGCCATTCGCGAGGACCGCGATGCCCGCGTGCTGCTCGCATGGACGCCGGACCAGCGCCACATGGTGCTGCCCGAGGAAGTGCCGGGTGCCGGGGAGGCCGTCATCGCCTCGCGCAAGCGCATCGCGGCGGACGATCTGTTCGACTCGCAATCCAAGCTGCGCTGGTTCGGCTGGCTGCTGGGCGGCATCTGTGCCTACATGCTCTATCAGGGATGGTTGTTCGCACCGGGCGCGGCGGACTCCGCCGGACGCGCGCTGTTCGCGCTGCGCGCCGTGACCAACTCGATGTCAGTGGGCATCGGCCTGCTGATGTTCCTGATCTTCGCGTTCATCCCGTGGTATCAATCGCGCAAGCGCCTGCGCGAACTCGACCGCTGGAGCGCGGGCGATATCGCCGCAGTGGTGCCGGTAATGCGTTTTGAAACCTGGCTGCAGGGCCAGAAGGCCCCGGTCACACGCCTGTTGCTCGGCTTGATCAGCATGGTGGGCTTGGCACAACTGCTGCCCGGCGACTCGATCCGCGCAGCGGGCCTGGTCAAGTCCGCTTATCTGGACGGCCAGTGGTGGCGGCTGCTCACGGCGCCGTTGTTGCATGGAAACCTGATCCATTTCCTGATGAATGCCTCCGCCCTGCTCTACCTCGGCAAGCGTATCGAGGTGTTCGCGCGCTGGCCGCATCTGCCGCTGGTGTTCCTGCTTTCCGCCTGTGTCGGCGGCGAGGCGTCCGCACGGTTCCTCGCGGCCACCTCGGTGGGCGCTTCCGGCGGGCTGATGGGCTGGCTCGGCTTCCTCCTGGTTTTCGAGTCGCTGCACGCCCGCCTGGTGCCCGCATCCGCGCGCCGCCGCCTGCTCGCCGGCGTCGCCCTCACCGTGCTGATCGGGTTGGTCGGCTATCGATTCATCGACAATGCCGCGCACGCCGGCGGCTTGTTGGCCGGCATGCTCTACGCCGTGATCGTTTTCCCGAAATCCGGATCAACCCGGCGGCCGGATCCGACCTTCGCCGACCGCCTTGCCGGCGCCGCCGCTCTTGCGGTGCTGGCCGCGGCCGCGCTGATCGCGCTCGGCGCCATGCTTTGAACATGCGCCGCCACGGCAGCGCGCGCCTCGCCGACCACATCCAGGCCGGTGCCGCTAATGAAGTCCCGCTCACCAACTACGGGGACAGCGTGATGGACGAACGCGTGACCGTGGATCTGGTCTGGAGCTTCTGATATCTTTTCCAGAGCATCGGGTTGTTTGCAAGTCCGGGACGGCGCGCC
>JBIJBN010000291.1:0-2811 GCA_044345175.1 Luteolibacter sp. | reverse complement strand
GGCCACCGGGGATGCCAGCCCGCGTTTGCGGGTGTCATTTGCCGGCTTTGGTCTGTCCGTTGCCGCGCACCCGGTATTGGTAGCTGGTGAGTTCGCGCAGGCCCATGGGTCCGCGGGCATGGAGCTTGTCGGTGGAGATGCCGATCTCCGCGCCGAAGCCGAATTCGCCACCGTCCGCGAGGCGGTTTGAAACATTGTGAAAGACGCAGGCGGAGTCCACCGAGCGCAGGAAACGCTCCGCGGCGGCGGTGTCCGCGGTGACGATGGTGTCGGTGTGGTGCGAGCCGTGGGTATTGATGTGTTCCACCGCCTGTTCGAGCGAGCCGGTGGTTTTGATCGAGAGAACGAGGTCGAGGTATTCGGTGTCCCAGTCCTGCGGCGAGGCCGGAAGCGCGTCCGGAATCCATGTCCGGGTTTGCCCGCATGCCCTCAGTTCCACTCCTTTGGCGCGCAGGGCTGCGGCGGCTTGCGGCAGGAAGGCGGCGGCGATTTCGTGGTGGACGAGCAGGGTTTCCAACGCGTTGCAGACGCCGCATTTCTGGGTTTTGGCATCCACGGCGAGGGCAACGGCCATGTCGATGTCCGCGGCCTTGTCCACGAACATGTGGCAGATGCCGTCGTAATGCTTGATGACGGGCATGCGGGCGAGCGACACCACCGTTTCGATGAGGCCCTTGCCGCCGCGCGGGATGATGAGATCCAGCCAGCGGTCCATGCCGGCGAGGACCGCCACGCTTTCACGATCGGTGAACGGGATCAGCTGGATCGCGTCATCCGGACCACCGGCGGAGGCGAGGGCTGCGGCGATGGCGCGGTTCGAGTGGATCGCCTCGCTGCCGCCGCGCAGGATGGTGGCGTTGCCCGCCTTGAAGCAAAGCGCCGCCGCATCCGCGGTGACGTTCGGGCGGCTTTCGTAAATGATGCCGATGGTGCCGATGGGCACGCGAACTTGTTCGATGCGCATGCCGTTCGGCGGTTGCCATGAGTCCATCACCTGTCCCACCGGATCCGGCAGTCCGGCCACCTGATCAATGCCGGCGGCCATCGCCTCAATGCGGGACGCATCGAGCCTGAGGCGGTCGAGCATCGCGGCGCCAAGCCCCTTCTCCGCGCCGGCTGCGAGGTCCATGGCATTCGCCTCAAGCAGCGCGGGTGCGGAGCCGCGGATGGCGGCGGCCATGGCGTGCAGCACCGCGTTTTTTTCATCCGATGAGAGCCCGGCGAGCCGATAGGCGGCCGCACGCGCCTGACGGCCCATTTGGTGGATGGTTTCCTGGATCCGGGACATGGAGTGGCTGTGGCCGCATCCTAGACCCGCATGATGCCGACTCAAGGTGCAATTGAGTCCCATGCCCGGCCCGGGAAAAAATGCTCGTCAGGCGGCGCATGATCGGGGGAAATCAAGCCCGTGATCCACCCGACCGCCATCGTCTCGCCGCTCGCCAGAATCGGGAACAACGTGCGCATCGGGCCGTTCTGCGTGGTGGGTGCGAATGTCGAACTGGGGGACGATTGTGTCCTGCACTCGCATGTCGTCATCGAGGGCCACTCGAAATTCGGGCGCGGCAACGAGTTTTTCCCGTTCGCGGCGATCGGCGGCAAGACCCAGGACCTCAAATACCAAGGCGAGCCGACATGGCTGGAGGCGGGCGATCACAACGTGTTCCGCGAAAACACCACGGTGCACCGCGGCACGCACGCCGAGCTGCCCACCCGTATCGGCTCGCACAACCTGCTGCTGTGCTATGCGCACGTCGCGCACGACTGCCAGCTGGGCAGCCACATCATCCTTTCCAACTCGGTCGGCCTGGCGGGCCACATCGTGGTGGAGGACCATGCGATCGTCTCCGGATTCGCGGCCGTGCACCAGTTCTGCAGGATCGGCAGGCACTCGATCGTCGGCGGCCTCAGCAAGATCGTCCAGGACGTGCCGCCATTCATGATCGTGGATGGCAACCCGGCCTCGACGCGCGGCGTCAACATCGTGGGGTTGCAGCGCCGCGGGATTCCCGAGGATGACATCAAGGCGCTCAAGTCCGCCTACAAGAAACTGTTCCTGAAAAAGGACGGCAACCTCGCCAACTCGATCAGCTCGCTCAAGGCGACGCATGCCGCGGACACGCCGCAGGTGGCGCATCTGATCCATTTCATCGAGGGCTCGGAGCGCGGAGTGACGCGCTGAGGCCGCAATGCGGTCAGGCGCCTCCACCCGCGATGTGCGCGAATTTGGCGTCGATGAAACGCAGCACCAGTTCCTCGGTGGCCTCGTCCCCGATGCGATCCACAACCTCGACCGAGAATCCGCGGGAGATGAGCTGCCGGGCGCGGACCGGATCGATGCCGCGGGCGCGGAGGTAGAAGATCTCCGAATCCTCAATCTGCGCGGAGGTGGACCCGTGCGAGCATTTCACCTGGTCGGCATTGATCTCGAGGCCGGGCATGGAGTTGGCCTCGCAGCTGCCGCTCATGAGCAGGTTGCGGCAGGTCTGGTAGGCATCGGTGTGGTGCGCCCCCTCGTCGACGAAGATGAGCCCGGAGAAGATCGTCTTCGAATTGTCGTAGAGGGAGTTCTTGTAGAGGAGGTCGGAGCAGGCCCCCTGGGAAACATGGTGCTGGAACGTGCGCTGGTCATATTCCTGCTCGCGCGCGGGGATCGACACCGAGAGCATGTCCGAGCGGGCGCCCGGGCCCTCGAGGCGGGACAGCGATTCGTTGCGCGCCCACGAGGCGCCGGTATTGAGGATGAAGCCCTTGGCGAGGGCGTCGCGGGCGGCCGAGGTCTCGTTGATCTGGATCATGCGCGTGACTTCG
>JBIJBN010000290.1:0-2815 GCA_044345175.1 Luteolibacter sp. | reverse complement strand
CCGTGGTGGACATTTCCCCGGGCCGTCTCGGCAACAACCCGCTGGGCAGCGATGAGGGCGGCGGGCATCCGCTGAACCACGTGAGCGGCCAACCGTATGCCGTGAATCCAGTGCGCTTGGGCGATTACGCGCGGGTGATCGCCGAATACTGGGCGGATGGCCCGCAATCGGAAACCCCGCCGGGGCACTGGCACCAGCTGGCCAATGCCGTGAGCGACAGGCCGGAGCTGGTCCGCCGCATCGGCGGTGCGGGCGCCGAGGTGGACCGCTTGGAGTGGGATGTGAAACTCTACTTCGCGCTCTCCGCCGCCACCCATGATGCCGCCTGCGCGGCGTGGGCGCTCAAGCGTCACTACTCGGGAGCACGCCCGATCACCCAGATCCGCTACATGGCAGGCAAGGGCCAGAGCAGTGATCCGCTTGCGCCGTCTTATCACCCGGAAGGCCTGCCGCTCCATCCCGGAGTGGTGGAAGTGATCACGACGGAGAGCAGCGAGGTGGGTGGAAAGCACGAATACATCTGGGACCTCGCGGTGGGGCTGTGGCAGCGGGGAGCCCTGCATCTGGGGAAAATCGCCGTGCTCTCATGGCCCGGCGAGCATCCGTCCAATCCCCTGCCGCCCGCTCCCGCCATCCATCTCCAGCCGGTGCGTTGGATGCTCGCGCGCGACTGGCTGCCCTTCCAGCGCAAGACCTTCAACACCCCGGCCTTTCCCGGCTACATCTCCGGCCACAGCACCTTTTCCCACGCAGCCGCCGAAGTGCTGGCCGCATTCACTGGCAGCGCGTGGTTTCCCGGCGGACTGCACGAACACCGGGTCGCCGCAAACACCCTGCAAATGGATCTCGGTCCGAGCCAGGATGTTGTCCTCCAATGGGCCACCTACGCCGATGCCGCCGACCAAGCCGGCCAATCACGCCGCTGGGGCGGGATCCATGCGGCGGAGGACGACCTCCACGGCCGCATCATCGGTCACAGTGTCGGGCAATCCGCCTATCGGCTCGTCCGCAGCTACTGGGATGGCGCGGTGCTGCGCGATCTGCCCGCCCCGGGCCTGGCGCTCCATCCGGACGGCGCGGCCACCCTCACCGCACGCCACCCGCGCGGCATGGTTTGGAAAGCCCAGCACAGCCAAGACCTGCGGCAATGGACCGATCTCATCGAAACGGAAAAAAGTTATCATTTCCGCACCGGCATCGAACTCACGAACCTTCCGCCGGGCTCCGGGTTTTTCCGCGTCGCCCTCACGCCGGATGCGTCTGCCGCCGCTGCAGATTAGGCTGCCACGGGGAAATGGCGCCGCCGCGCCATCCCAAACAGTCCACCCTCGCGCCGCCCGACTTGTCTTCCACGCCGGGTGTGCCGCGCAGGCGGGATCCGATGGCTGCTTGCCGCCACAAAGCGATTGCAAGCACCACATCCGCATCTCCCGCCGCCGGTCCCTGCAACATTTTGCTTTCCGGGGTTGTCTGGCGGGCGTGGGACGGCTAGGTTGGGCATCATGTCAGACGAGCATTCCGATACGACCCCCGCATGGATTGAGACCAGCGCGCTGGCCGCGCCCGCGTTGCTCGGGGCGTCCGCGGGTTTGTTGTTGGGCGACCTGATGCACCGCAGTGCTCGGCGTGGTCTGGGCATCGGCCTTGGCGCGCTTGGCATCGCGGCGCTGCTGCCCTTCGCCGTGGGCGGTGTTGCCTGGCTGGTGACGGGTCCGAGAAGCCGGGTGGGGGTGCGCCGGAAAATCCAACGCATCCGCGACATCGGCCTTGGCGCGCCGGATGATGATGAGGTGGATGAAGAGCTGCGCAGCCAAGGCCTGCTCTGAGCCCGCATGCGCATCGCCATCACAGGAACCACCGGCCGGGTGGGGGCCGCCCTGGCCGGCCATCTTGCCGCATGCCATGAGGTGATCCCGCTGCGGCGCGCCGACCTCGATCTAACCGACATGCGCGCGCTGGATGCGGTGCTGGCGGGGCTTGATTGCGATGTGTTCATCCATCCGGCGGCGATCACCAGCCTGGAGGCGTGCGAGGACGATCCGCGGCTGGCGATGCGGGTGAATTCCGCGGCGCCGGGAAGGATCGCACTGTGGGCGGCGGAGCGCGGCGTGCGGATGATCCATTTCAGCACCGACTATGTGTTCGGCGGAGACGGCGTCACGCCGCTCACCGAGGAGATGCCGGCGCGGCCGGTGAATGCCTACGGCCGCAGCAAGCTGGCCGGCGAGCAGGCGGTGCTCGCGCATCCCGGCCATCTGGTGATCCGCGTGTCATGGGTCTTCGGTCCGGAAAAGCCGTCGTTTGTCGATCAAGTCATCGATGACGCGCGCGCCGGCAGGCCGCTCGCCGCGGTGGCCGACAAATTCTCACTGCCCTGCTGCACGGAAGATCTGGCGCAGTGGACCGGCTGGCTGATCGATCGCGGCACCTGCGGCATCATCCATGCCTGCAATCCGGGCGGGCCGGTGAGCTGGCACGGACTGGCCACCGCGGTGGTGCGCGAGATGCACGCCTGCGGCGTGTTGGCCGGTTGTCCGCCGATTGCGGAGCTTCAGCTTGCCACGATGGCCGCATTCCGCGCGCGCAGGCCGCGTTTCACGGTGATGGATACCGCGCGGCTGGCGGCGCTGGCTGGCGGGCGGCGGCTGCGGCCGTGGCCCGAGGCGCTGGCGGCCCACGTGCGGGCCCGCTGCGGCGTGTGATGGGCCGCGAATCATGGAAAGACGACTTCCGCGGTGACCGGGAAGTGGTCGGATACCATCGGCTGGTCCTGATCCCGGATCGCCGCCCCGGTCACCGCCGCGTTTTTACTGAC
>JBIJBN010000289.1:0-2821 GCA_044345175.1 Luteolibacter sp. | reverse complement strand
AAGGCTCAATCCCGGTATATGGATAGTCCCGCCCGCCACCCCACCCGGTGAAGCGCACCCTCATCACCCCGTGCAGCAACAGCTGCGAGGTGCCATCCGGCTGCTCACGCGAGGCCCGCACCAGGCCAATTGTCCCCACCGGCGCGGTGCATGCCGCAAAATCCCCCTGCTCCGCCGCCGTCAAACGGGCCACGGCAAACATGCAGTCACCCTCCAGCGCGTCCTCCAGCATCCTGCGGTAACGCGGCTCGAAAATCCGCAACGGCAGCCCGCCATGCGGAAACAACGTGCAATCGGGCAAGAGCATCACGCCACAGCGTTCAGGCAGGTGGATCGACAACATGACTAGGGTGACCGATACACACAAGCGGCCCGGGATGGCAAGCAGGATGCGTCCACAACACCCACCGCCGCTTTCATCCTTGTCTCATTTTTTCAAACAAGAATCCTTTGGCACTCCGCTTTAACGCGCGCGAACCCTGAGCAACCCCAGCAAGCCCATCCCATGATCGAAGTCGAAAACCTCACCAAACAGTTCGGATCCAAACGCGCCGTGGACAACCTCTCGTTCACGGTAAAAAAAGGCGAAGTCCTCGGCTTCCTCGGACCCAACGGCGCCGGCAAATCCACCACCATGCGCATGATCACCGGCTTCATCCCGCCCAGCTCGGGCGACGCCAAGGTCTGCGGCGTCTCGGTGATCGACGACCCGAAAAACGCCAAAACCCGGATCGGCTACCTGCCGGAATCCGCACCGCTCTATCCGGACATGACCGTCACCGGCTTCCTGAAATTCTGCGCCAGCATCCGCGGCCTGTCCGGCAGCGCACGCAATGACGCGGTCGATCAAGCCATCGAGACCTGCTTCCTCACCAGCGTGGCCCGCCAGTCGATCGACACCCTCTCCAAGGGCTACCGCCACCGCACCTGCCTCGCACAGGCGCTCCTGCACGATCCCGAGGTGCTGGTCCTCGACGAACCCACCGACGGACTGGACCCCAACCAGAAACACGAGGTCCGCCAGCTCATCCGGCGCCTCGGCGCAACCAAGGCCATCCTCTTCTCCACCCACATCCTCGAGGAGGTCGAGGCGGCATGCTCACGCGCCGTGATCGTGGACCGCGGCAAAATCGTGGCCGACGGCACACCCGCCGAACTCATCGCCCAATCCGGCACCGGATCGCTCACCGACCTGTTCCGCCGCGTCACCACCCGCGACACCGGAGCGGCCGACACCGGAGCGGCCGCCTGACAGACCTCACAACCCCTGATCCCCTGCACCCGGATGAACACCCTCACCATCTATAAACGCGAACTCACAAGCTACTTCGCCCAGCCCACCGCCTATGCGATCATCGTGATCTTCCTGGCACTTTCCATGGGCCTAACCTTCAGCTTCGGCAATTTCATGCGCGTCGGCGACGCGTCGCTCGAATGGACATTCTTCTTCTGGCATCCCTGGATCTTCATGCTGCTCGCCCCGGCCGTGGGCATGAAACTCTGGGCCGATGAACAACGCACCGGCACGATCGAGCTGTTAGGCACTTTCCCGGTCTCGATCTGGAGCGCCATCGCCGGCAAGTTCCTCGCGGCCGCCACCGTCTGGCTCACAGCCCTGCTGCTCACCTTCCCCATCGTCGCCACCGTCAACTACCTCGGCGACCCCGACAACGGCGCGATCTTCTCCGGCTACCTCGGCAGCTTCCTCGTCTGCTGCACCTTCCTCGCCATCACCATGCTGGTCTCCGCCTGCACCCGCGACCAGGTGGTCTGCCTGATCGTCTCGGTGGCCGTCTGCGTGACCATGGTGCTCTGCGGCTACGACGACTTCACCCGCGAACTCGGCAAGGCCGCCTCACCGGCGGTGGTCGAGGCCGTCACCTCCATCGGCGTCTGGGAACACTTCCGCTCGCTCAACCGCGGGCTCTTCCGCCTGCAGGACCTGGTCTGGTTCGGCTCGTTCATCACCGTCTGCCTGCTCGGCACCAGCGCCATCCTCTCCGCCAAACGCGCCTGATCCATCCGGCACGCCACCACGTCTTCCAAGCTGATCGTCATGAAAACCACCCACCCCGTCACCCGCTCGGCATTCGGAATCGCCGCGCTCGCCGCCATCGCCGTGTCCGCCAACTGGCTGGTCTCGCTCACCCCCATCGGCAACCGCGGCGCGGACTTCACCGAGAAACAAATCCACACGCTCTCGGACGGCACCAAGGCCATCCTCGCCGAGTTGGACACCCCGGTGAGCATCCGCTACTACGCCTCCCGCAGCACCGACTTCATGCCGGAGGAGGTGAAACTCCACATGCGCCGCGTGGACGATCTGCTCAAGGAATACAGCTCGCTTTCCAATGGCAGGCTGCGGGTCGAAAACATGGATCCGCAACCCGACACCGATGCCGAGGACTCCGCCAACCTCGATGGCATCAGCGGCCAGCGCATCAATGACCAGAACCTCTACTTCGGCCTCGCCATCTCGTGCCTCGACAAGACCAGCGTCATCCCCTTCCTCGACCCGCGCGACGAGACCATGCTGGAATACCACCTCTCAAAAGCCATCGCCGAGGTCACCACGCCGGTAAAACCCAGAATCGGCGTGATGTCCGCACTCGATCTCAAGGGCGGCCCGGCGCAAATGCCCGGACAACGCCCGAATCCGGAGTGGATCATCCACCAGCAGCTCGCCCAATCCTTCGATCTGGTGGAGGTGCCGATGGACAACCCGGTTCTCAACCCCGCGGAAATCAAGGTGCTCCTCATGTTCCACCCCGCGGGCATCACGCCGGAGGCCGAGTTCGCCGTGGACCAATATCTTCTGGGC
>JBIJBN010000288.1:0-2860 GCA_044345175.1 Luteolibacter sp. | reverse complement strand
GGATGCGTTGCTTGGGATGGAATCATGAACTGGCGGAGGGGGCATACGCAGCTGTTAAAATGTTCAAAAGAACACATCAAGGAGAAAATCGGGCCGGTCATTCGCTCCCCCCGGCTGCGAGTCCTGCGGATGCTTCCGGGCGACGTGCGTCCATCCGGAGAATTTTCCATTCCGCGTCATGTCATGCATGGACTGCTGCGGCGCTTTGAAATCACTGGCCATCGCCGCTGCGGCGGATCAAAATCGCAATGATGAAACATGTCGTGATCACCGGTGTCTCGCGCGGCCTCGGGCGCGCGCTCGCGCACGGCTTTCACACGCATGGCTGGAGGGTGAGCGGCTGCGCCACCGATGTGGCGGCGATCGAATCGCTCGCCCGCGAGATCGGGCCGGATCATCTGCTGCTGGGATGCGATGTGGCCGCGCCGGAGGAGATCGTCCGCTTCGCGGCCGCTGTGATGAAAGACCGCGGAGTCCCGGATCTCATTTTGAACAATGCCGCCATCATCAATCCGAACGCCCCGTTGTGGGAGGTCGGGCCGGCGGATTTCTCAAGGGTGGTGGATGTGAACCTCAAGGGGGTGCACGGCATCATCCATGCCTTCCTGCCCGCCATGATCCGGCGCGGCAGCGGCGTGGTGGTCAATTTCTCATCCGGCTGGGGCCGGTCGACCTCGCCGGAGGTCGCCACCTACTGTGCCACCAAATGGGCGATTGAGGGACTGACTTCCGCGCTCGCCGCGGAACTTCCCGCGGGCCTGGCGGCGGTCGCCCTGAATCCGGGCATCATCGACACGCGGATGCTGCGGTCTTGCTTCGGGGACGATGCCGGCGCCTATCCGGAGCCGGAGCACTGGGCGCGGGCGGCGGTGCCGTTTCTTGCCGCGCTCGGCCCGCGGCACAACGGCCGCTCGCTTGACGCGCCATCCGGCTGAACGCCGCAATCCCCGCCGCCATGCGCTGTCCTGAATGTGGATTCCCAACCGACGCCCGCCACCCGCCGGCGGTGTGTCCGAAGTGTGACGCGGACCTGTTCCGTGCCATGAGCCGCAAACCGCTGGTGGTCGATGTGGCCCACCACGGTGAAACGGTCCCGCAGGCGCTGGCCAAGCTCGATGCCGCCGTGAGCGAGTGCCTCTGGCGCGGCCACCCGTCGCTCAAGGTGATTCACGGTCATGGCGGCGGCACATCGCGGATCCGGCCGCAGGTGATCCACGCGCTGCGCAAGCACGCGCTGCGTCACGGCGGCGAGGTGCTGCCGGATGGCGGAAATCCGGGAGCCCACATTCTCTCATTCGCATCCGGAAAACGCGGCAGCGGAAACTGACGCGGCACCGGCTGAATCGAGAACCGCCGCAGACCGCCTCCGGTGGCTTGCGGCTGGACAAGCCATCCATGCATCAAGCTAATCTCATCCGCCGGCCCGGCCGTCCCTCTCCATGCATGCTGACACCGTGACCCCCGATGACCTGAACATCACCACCCTTGGTCCGTGTGACATCACCTCGCCGTGCTTCCACCGGGATTATCCCGTCGAGGACGCCTGCTGGCGCGATGATGAGGACCGCATCGTGCTCAACGACCACATGGACTCCGTGCGCGAGGCGATGCGCATCGACATCGACCCGCCCTCGATCGAGCTCGCCGGTCCGCGCCGGCGGATCTTCTTCGACCCCGCGGCCACCCGCATCGCCATCGTCACCTGCGGCGGTCTCTGCCCGGGCATCAACGATGTGATCCGGGCGATCGTGATGCAGGCGCACTACACCTACGGAGTGAAACACATCCTCGGAATCCCCTATGGATACGAGGGGCTCGACCCGGCATTCGGCCACGAACCGGTCGCACTCACTCCGGAGTCGGTCCTGAACATCACCACCTTCGGCGGATCGATGCTCGGTTCCTCGCGCGGCAAGCGCGATGTGAAGGTGATGGCGGATCATCTCGAAACACTCGGGGTGGACATCCTCTTCGTGATCGGCGGCGACGGCTCGCAACGCGGCGCCCGGGCGATCCACGAGGAGCTGCGGCAGCGCGGCCGGCGAGTGGCCGTGGTGGGCGTGCCCAAGACCATCGACAACGACATCATGTTCATGGACCGCAGCTTCGGTTACCAGACCGCCTTCGCGATGGCGTTCCACGCAGTGAAATCCGCCCACACCGAGGCCCACGGCGCGCGCAACGGGATCGGCCTGGTGAAACTGATGGGCCGCGACTCCGGATTCATCGCCTGTTCCGCGGCACTCGCCACAGGCGAGGCCAACGTGGTGCTCATTCCGGAAGTGCCGTTCCGGCTGGAGGGTGAAGACGGGTTGCTCGCGCTGCTCGAGCGCCGGATCGCCGGGCGCGGCCATGCGGTCGTCATCACCGCGGAGGGCGCGGGCCAGGACCTCATCGGCGGCCGCGCGGATGCCACGGACGCCTCCGGCAACAAACTCCATGATGACATCGGGTTGTTTCTCAAGGAGCGCGTCGCCGCGCACTTCAAGCAACGGCAAATCGAAATCAACCTGAAATACATCGATCCAAGCTACCTGATCCGCAGCGTGCCGGCATCACCCGAGGACCGGATTTTCTGCCTGAACCTCGGCCGCCATGCGGTGCATGCCGCGATGGCCGGAAAGACCGGCATGGTGGTGGCGCTGTGGCACCAGAGCTACGTGCACCTGCCGATGAGCCTGGTGACCCGCGGCCGCCGCAAGGTGGACCCGCGGGGGGACCTGTGGCGCTCGGTGATTGAATCCACCGGCCAGCCGTTCCGCATGGGCACATGAGATTGCGGCCGCGCGGCTTGATCTTTGCCCTGAACCATCCATCCTGCCGCTGCTTCCGGAATGCAAGGCACCCTCTGCTTCGACAA
>JBIJBN010000286.1:0-2876 GCA_044345175.1 Luteolibacter sp. | reverse complement strand
TTGTTGGCGGTGGCGGTGAGGTCGATGTCGCGGCGCAGTGCGCGGGAGTTGGAGACGACGAAGGTGTTTTTCGCCTTGATGGTGGGCACGTCCTCGAACATCGCCTCGCACTCGTGCGGGTTGAGTCCGAGTGAGGAGAGCATGTAGACGAGGCTGTCGGCGTGGATGTTCTCCTCGTGGGCGTGGCGGCCGAGCACCAGTTTGAGTTCCGGGGCGGTGACCACCTCGCGGACGACGTGGAGGATGTTGTCGCCGACGATGCCCTCGGCGGCGGAGAAGTAGCCGATGCCCATCTTGATGATCCAGCGCTCGACCTCGCTGATTTCATCGGAGCGCCACTGTTCGACATCCTTCTGCATGGTGATATCTTCGGGTTCCCAGTGGTTGTTTTTCATCGTCTTGTAGAGGTCGTAGGCCCACTGGTATTTGAGCGGCAGGATGTTGAAGAACATCGTGTCGCGGCCGTTGATGACTTTCTTGGCGGCGAAGGCTTCCTCGGCCTTGGCTTTGTCGAGGATGAAGCTGCGGTCTCCAAGCTTGACGGTGGTGGTGGCGGACATGGCGTTGATAGGGGAGATTGGGAGGTTTGAATCGAAATTGCCGCGAATCGGACGCAGCGTTGCGGAAATTGTCGAAAATTCGGCAGGGGGTCAATTTGATTTTGACCATGTGGTATCCACAAATTATTCACAATACAATATGTTGTGGTCCCGGTGCCTGTGCAGCTCAACCCGGATGAGGGGAAAATCGGGTTTTCATGGGGTGTGGGCATGCTGCCGGCGGACAGCTCTGGGGGATGAAAAATTTTTTTCCTGTTAGATTCCGACGGAGTCGCCGTAAAAAATTCAAAAAATTCATTAAGGATTGGCTGAATATGTGTCGAATTGGGTCTTTTCAGTTCCCAAACCATTCAGGATCAGGGACAAATATTTTTATGGGTTTGTCGTTGGGGGTGAATGTGGGTGGCGGGAGGGGCGGATCCGGCCGGTGAGGGGGGTGGAATTGCGTCTTGGCGGTTTGGGGAGTGGGGCTAGAGTGCGGTTATGAAGCAGCACTTGAGGATGGATCCGGCGGAATTGCCGGAGGATGGAAAGGCGTTTTCCGGTGAATTGGCGGCGGAGATCTTTGATTTGCCGGAGGGTGACGCGCGGCCGACGGGGCCGCTGGCCTATGAGCTGTGGGCGCGGCGTTTTGGATCCGAGTTGCTGCTGACGGGTTCGCTTTCCGCGCCGTTTGAATTCACCTGTGTGCGGACGCTGCATCCGTTCGTGCAGACGATCCGGCTGGAGGATGCGGCGATATCGGTCGAGATCACCGGAGAGGGTGAGATTGACGTGACGGAGGCGCTGCGTGAGGAGGTTTTGCTGCATTTTCCGGTCGATCCGCGCTGTGAGGAGGGGGATGTGCCGCAAAAATGTGAAATCGACCCCCGTTATTTATCAGTGGACAAAGCGGCGGGGGATGGGCTACCCACTCCGCCCCGCGAGGTGGAGGACGGCCGTTGGTCGGCCCTCGACACGCTGAAGCATCTCAAGGATCAACCCTAAATCAACGCAAGACCATGGCCGTTCCGAAGCGCCGCCAATCCAAAAGCCGTCAGAAAATGCGCCGTGGTGCGAACCGCTGGCGGGCCCCGATTTTCAAGAGCTGTCCCGAGTGTGGCAGCAAGGTGCCCTCGCACATCGCCTGTCCGTCGTGCGGGTATTACCGTGACCGCCAGGTGCTTGATGTGGAGGCCCTTTGAGTCCGCACGGGCGCGATGATGGCCATCCGTCCGGCAGCAGCCGGCGCATGTGTGCGGATTTGAATGCCGCAGCAGTGCCGTGCCAGCCGGGAAGATCCGATCCCCACACCGCATGAGAGTCGCACTGGATGCCATGGGTGGAGACAACGCGCCCGCCGTGAACATCGGCGGGGCGATGGACGCACTGCGTTATTTTCCGCGGCTTGAGCATCTTCATCTGGTGGGTGAGGAGGCATTGCTGCGTGCCGAGTGTGCGAAGCAGGGGCTGGACCTTGGCGACCCGCGGGTGAGCATCGTCCATGCGCCGGAGAGCATCGGCATGGCCGAGCCCGGGGCCAAGGCGGTGAGGCGCAAGAAGCACTCGTCGATCAATGTGGCGATGGAGATGGTGAAGGAGGGCAGGGCGGAGGCTTTTGTCTCCGCGGGCAACACCGGTGCGGCGGTGGCGGCCGCGACGCTGAAGCTGCGTACCTTGCCCGGGGTGGACCGTGCCGGCATTGCCACGGCGATCCCCAACGAGCACGGACTCTGCCATCTGCTGGATGCCGGAGCGAATCCCGAGGCCAAGCCCGAGCATCTGGTGGCCTACGCCATCATGGGCACGGCGTTCTCGCGCAACGTGCTGGGAGTGGAGCAGCCGAGGGTCGGCCTGATGTCCAATGGCGAGGAGGATGGGAAAGGCACCGCTTTCACCAAGGAGACCTTCCGCCTGCTCAAGCAGACGCCCGGCATTCATTTCATCGGCAACGTCGAGGGGCGCGACCTGTTCGAGAGCCGGCTCGACGTGGTGCTGTGCGACGGTTTCGTCGGCAACATCGTGCTCAAATCCGTGGAAGCCACCGCCAAGGCCGTCTCGAAGTGGCTCAAGGCGGAGATCAAGGGCAATCCGCTGCGGTTGTGCGGCGCGGTGCTGGCCAACGGGGCCTTCAAGGCGCTCAAGGAAAAGAGCAGCTATGAAACCTACGGTGGCAGCCCGCTACTCGGGGTGAACGGCGTGGTGATCATTGCCCACGGCTCGTCTACCGCGCTGGCTGTGCGCAACGCGATCCGCGTGGGCATGGAAACCGTGGAGAACCGTGTGAACCCGCGCATCGAGGAGGCCATGAAATCGTTGTCCGGCACCTCCGCGCCG
>JBIJBN010000315.1:0-2880 GCA_044345175.1 Luteolibacter sp. | reverse complement strand
CAGGGTCGGAAAGCGTTGAAGATTGCGGCGAGGTTTTGTTAGAACGAGGTGACCACCAGACGGAGGAATCTGCCCGTGCCGAGCGGGGCCGGGAACGTGTAGGTGACATCCCTGCCATTGATGCCCACGTTGCCGCCATCGACCGCCTCCGCGGTCCACGGGCCGCCGGGCAGGTCCGAGGTTTCCACATGGAAATTCACGCCGTATGCGCCTTCATAGTCCGGGGCCATGGTCCAGGTGATGCCCGGCACCCCGTCATCCAGGGTGACTCCCGGAAGTGCGGTCGGGCCGCCAGTATCGGCGCCGCCGCCGAGGAAGTGTTCCACGCCGTTGGACACGCCGTCGCCGTCGTGGTCCTGATCCACGCCACCGGTGGTTCCGTTGGCATCCTGCCAACTGGTGAAGCCGGTGCCTGTGTTGCGGGCCGACTTTGCCGTGGCGGTGGAGGTTTTTTTGGCGGTGAGGAAGCCGGTGGAGTTCAGCGCGAAGCCGGTGAAGCCGGTGGCGCTGATTTTGGCCAGCTGGGTGGCGGTGAGGCCGGTGGCGGTGGTGCCGAAGCGCAGTGAGCTGCCGGAGACGAAGGTGCCGCCGAGTGCCAGCGTGCCGCTGCCCCAGTTGACCGCGCTGCTGTTGGCGAAGGCCAGCTTGGCGCCGGTGCCGAGCTGGATGCGGGCGGTGCCGGTGAGCGTGAGCGTGCCGGCGGTGACCCTGTAGGTGCCGCCATCCAGCGTGGCGGAGCCGATCGTGACCGGGCCCTTGAGACCGTGGGTGGACGCGCCGAGCCGGAGTGTACCGCCTTCGATGCGGGTGGTCCCGCGGATTTGGGATGCCGCGCCCAACTGGAAGCGACCGCTGCCGCGCTTGGTCACCGTGGGGAACGGGGCGGCGGAGACACCCGCATCCGTGAAGCGGGTGATGCCGAGGATTTGCGAGCCGTTGTGATCGATGAGCACGTTGTTGAGGAAACGAACCTGCCCGCTGGTGGCGGAGGTGAAAGTCACGCTGCCGGCAGCTCCGGACTCCACTGTGATGGTGGAAGTGCCGGTGCTGGAACTCAACGTGAGGTTCCGGGCCAGTGTGCCCGAAGTGCCCGCGATGTTCTGCTGGCGGATGGTGATGGGTGCATCCGCATTCGCATTGAAGGTGATCGAGCGGACCGTGCGGGCGTCACCGAGGAAGGTATCCAAGCGGGTGGCAGCCGGTGTGTGGAACCCGACATCGGTGGTCTTGGCGGATGTGGGAACAGCATCGCCCGCCCAGTTCGCCGCAGTGGCCCAGCTTGAATTCGCCGTGCTGCCGCCATCCCATTGAATGTAGCCCGCGGCCGTGGGATTGTATGTCACCGAATTATCCGTGCTGGTGGCGGTCTTGCTGGGGTTGTATGTCAGATCGAAGGCCGCGCCGGAGAGGATGTCTGCCGTGACCGTGCCATTGCCGGTCATCCCGCTCACCGCCACGTTGTAGGTCGTGCCGCTGCCGGTGGCGATCGCCTTGAGCGCGCCCGGCGCCGTGCCGCCAAGCACCACCTTGTTGCCCTCAAAGCCCATCACCGTTTCGCTGAACTCCACGGTGAAGTTGATCGGCGGCGTGTTGGTCGGATCCGCCTGATCCGACTTCTGTTTGATCGTCACCGTGGGTGCGGTGGCATCCACCGGGGCGAGGGTCACCTTGTTGTCGGTGCTGGTGGAGGCGTTGTTGGTATTGCCGGCGCTGTCTTGCGCCTTGCCGGCGGCGATGCTGGCAATCACCGTGCCGTTGCCGGTCATGCCGGACACGCTCACATTGTAGGTCGTGCCGTCATTGGGGGCGATCTGGCTCACCGCGGCCGTCTTGGTGCCCGGAGCCGTGCCGCTGATGGTCACGTCACCGGTCACAAATCCCGTCACCGGCTCGTTGAACACCACTCTGAAATCCACCGGGCCGGATGGCACCGGATCGGCTTGGAAGCCCGACTGGTTGATCGTCACCGACGGCTTGGTTGTGTCGCTCGCGCCGAAATACACCCGGTTTTTGGTGCTGGTGGAGGGTGCGTTGGGGATGTCTGCGGTGTTGCGTGCCACATCGTAGCCGATGTTGGCGATCACCGTGCCGTTGCCGGTCATGCCGGTCACCGCCACGTTGTAGGTCGTGCCGTCATTGGGGGCGATCTGGCTCACCGTGGCCGTCTTGGTGCCCGGAGCCGTGCCGCTGATGGTCACCTCACCGGTTGCGAATCCCGTCACCGGCTCGCTGAACACCACCGTGAAATTGACCGGCGCGGCGGACTTCGGATCCGCCTCGCCGGACTTGTGGTTGATCGTCACCGTCGGTGGGGTGAGGTTGCCGGTGTGGAACGTCGCGGCGGGCAGGCCCGCGGAGTTGATCAGGTTGGTGCCCAGGATGCTTGCCCAGCCGTAGCGCGCCGCCACCGGCTGCGCGACATTCGGGCTTGAGAGCACGACCTTGTTGTTGCCGGAGATCGCCGCCGTGGCCACCTGCCACTGGTAGTTCGCCCCGGTGATTTCAAAGCCGACCAGCGCGCCGCTTTTCGCCTGCAGGCCGCCTGCCACGTGGTCGAAGGTCACCGTCAGCTGGTTGCCGCTGACCGCATGGCTGATGGGAAGCGGGCCGCTGGTGGCGGCAACGCTTTGCCCATACACATCCCCCAGCGCCCACAGGCTCAGGCGGCGGCCGACTTCCTGTTTGTTCGGTGGGTGGATGCTGGTGCTGCTGATGTCCACGGCGACCGCCATGCCGGTGTTCGGCAGGCGCAATGCCTTGCGTTGCGCCTCGCGCACCATGTTCCAGCCCACGCTGCCGCTGCCATCCGTCAACTTGCCGACGTTGGGCAGCTGCACCCAGGCGAAGGGCAGATCCTCGCCCCAGCGGGCGCGCCAGTCA
>JBIJBN010000285.1:0-2882 GCA_044345175.1 Luteolibacter sp. | reverse complement strand
TGGGCATCCGCATCGATCTGGATGCGCGCGGATTGCGCCGCTGCCTTGAGCAGGCGGGCGTCGGGTTCATGTTCGCGCCGCTTTATCATCCGGCGTTCAAGGCGGTGGCCGGAGTGCGCAGGAGCCTCGGTGCCCGCGGCGTGCGCACGATTTTCAACCTGATCGGGCCCTTGCTCAATCCCGCCCGCCCGCAGTGCCAGTTGGTGGGTGTTTTTTCGCGGGACCTTTGCCCGGTGTTTGCGGAGATCCTCCGGCGGCTCGGCAGGCGGAGCGCGTGGGTGGCTCACGGCAGCACCGCAGACGGACGTGTGGTGGACGAGGTGAGCCTGATGGGCCCCACCCGCATCTGCATGGCGGGTGTCCATGGAGAGGTCGCAGACATGGAAGTCAGGCCACAGGACTTCGGCATGACACATGCCGTGCTGGAGGATTTGCGCGGTGGTGATGCTGCGACCAATGCCGCCATTCTGGAGGCTGTTCTCTCCGGGCGGGATGCGGGTCCCAAGCGCGACATCGTCCTGCTGAACGCCGGAGCGGCGCTTGCCTGCGCGGGTCTGGCGGATGACATGCCTGCAGGCATCGAGCTGGCCCGTGAGACGATCCTGGACGGCTCGGCGATGGAGCGCTTGCGCCTGTTGCGCAAAGCGGCCGCAGGTTGAGAAGTCGTGTGCCATGCGGGCCCCGCCGCAGCCATGTCATGGCCCGGTTTTCCCGATTTCCGGATGCGTTTGAAACAGCGGAAACACCGCCGCGGGGTTCACTTCCGCAGGTGGCTCGATCCCGAAGCTCACGTCCTCGCCCGCGCGACGGGTGCCGTAAGCGATCGGCACCACCGTGAGGCAGACCAGCGTGTCGCCATCCTCAACCAGCCGGCTGATGTGCAGGATGACGGCGCAATCCGGGGTTTTTCCGATGGAGAGCGAATCCCCGGGACGGAACCCGCCGATGGCGCCGGTTTCCCCGGTCGGGAAAAGATATTCGATGACGACCGGGTAGGGTGCCGGCCTGGTGAAGTCGTCCGGCTTGACCATGGCCCTCGCGCGCACCGCGAAGCCACGGGTGATGAAATCCGCCGCTCCGAGCGGGCGCGCGCCCTCGATGAGGAAGTCGCCCTCGATGTAGGTCACCGCGAGCGGGCTTTGGAAATTGGTGAGGTAGTCGCGCATCAGACGCGCGTTGATGCGGCCGGCCTGATCGCCGGCAAGTCCGTGAAAACGGCTGTAAAGCCCGGCGGGGTCGAGCACGCTGCCTTTGGGGGCGTCTGCCGGCGTGTGGCGTTTCAGCTCGGGGAGCCGGCCGATTTTCTGCAGGATCCGGTAGTTGCGTGGCAGCTCGGGACTTCCGAACACATGCAGACAGATGGTCCAGCTCGCCACGGCGAACGAGAGCGCCAAGGCATTGGCGAGAAGCCACCAGAAATAAGCCGGTCGGCGGGGCGGCGGGGGATCGGTGACTCGCGGCATTCAGGAAAAGCCCGATCGGGAGTTCATGGGTTTCCGCAAGGCTCGATGGCCTGGGGCTCCGCCGGCCCGGAGGTGCTCTCGAATGATGTGCCGCAGCCACAGGAACGCGCGGCGTTCGGATTGATCACCTTGAAGCCTGCGTCGGTCAGGTCCTCGGAATAATCGATCACGCATCCCTGCAGGAATCCGGTGCTGTCCTCCGCCACGATCAGGCGCGCGCCGCCGGTCTCCACGACGACGTCACCGGACTGTGGCTCCTCCACCTTCATTTCATACTGCCAACCGGCACATCCTCCGCGGCGCACGGCAAGACGCAGTCCGACGGCGGGTGATGCGGCCTTGCCGGCCAGCAGGTCGGCGAGCGCGCGGGTGGCTTTGTCGGTGAGGGTGATCATGGCGGCTGACGCATGATAGCGGTTTTCACGGAATTTGAAACAGCAAATCAGCGTGCGCCATGCCATGGATGGCTCTGCGGCGGCTGGAATCAGGCCCTGCATACCGGGATGGATATGGGTCTGGGGAGATTTCCGAGAATGCGCTTGACGGGTTGGAACTTCGCTCTTTCATTCCGCCCGCCTGTGGTTTCTCCGCTGTGCCCAAAGAATGGCTGTTTTGTGTCCACAGGCTCCGACTCCAGCGTATTCCATCTCCATGTCCTCCGCCCGAACCTCATCGAAGAAACCCGCTGCCAAAGGCAAATCCGGAGCCTCAAAAAGCAAAGATACGGGCCATTCGAGGAAAGCCAAAGCCTCTGCCAAACCGGTCAAATCCTCCTCCGCGCCCAAAGTCACCAAGAAATCCAAAGCGCCGCAGCCCTCACGGACATCCAGCACCAAGGGTGTGACAAAAGCCAAGCCGTCCAAACCGGTTTCCAAATCCCCGAAACCGGCCGCCACCAAGCCAGCCGCCGCCAAACCGGCCAAAACCAGCAAACCCGCCGCCGCCAAGCCTGCCGTCCCGGCGAAAAAGTCCGTCGCACCCAAGCCAACCGCCAAACCCGCGGTTAAAGCGGCCGCTCCGGTCGCGAAGCAAAAAGACAAGCCGTTGAAGCCGGTCGAGCAGCCTGCCAAAGGGCCGGCAACGAACTCCAAAGCGGTTGGCAAATCCGCCGACAAGTCGCGCAAGGCAGCCAAGCCCGAGGCGGGCGCTGCTGCCAACGAGGTCAAACCGGCGGCGGAGGCCAAGGCGCCATCCGCAAAATCCAAAGGCAAGGCCAAACGCCGTATCGACACCCCGGAGATCCAGGAGAAAATCCGGGAACTGATCAAGCTGGCCAAGGAGCAGGACTACCTGACGTTTGACGACATCAATGACATCCTGCCCAACGACCTGGTCGATCCCGAGGATGTCGAGGCGATCATGGAGCGCCTGCGCAACATGGAGTTCGACATCATCGATGCCTCGGAGGTGGACCGCTAC
>JBIJBN010000283.1:0-2898 GCA_044345175.1 Luteolibacter sp. | reverse complement strand
CCACGTGGCGGAAGTGGTGGTCGTAGCGGCCGACGAAAGCCACCCTGTTCGCCATGATCACACTGTGGCCGATCTCGGCATCGCATTCGATCTGGCTATGTCGGCCGATGTAGCAGTTGTTGCCGATTTTCAATTCATTCGGTGCCCAGAGAACCACATCGCGGCCGGCGTGGAAGCCTTTTCCCAGCGAATACCTGCGCCATTTCACCTTCACAAGATAGAGGTCCCGCAGTTTTTTGAGCTTTGAAACCAGCATGTCGGGGATGAGTTTCATGTTGGTGGCGTGTGGGACAAGCCGGCTGCGCGGGGTCGCGCGTCCTTGCCGTGTCAGGAATGAATTCGCCGGATGGAATTGTCCCGGTCAATGAAGAGACAAAATCCAATACACATCAACAGGATCGTCCGTCTTGCTGCAGCACCTGTTTACTGAAAATCCTTCGCTTCGCGGAGAATCGCTGAGAATTTGCCCAACCATGCCGCGGGCGAGGCGTTTTCGACAAGCCAGCGGCGGCCGTTCGCACCCATCCGGATTCGGCCTTCGATACCCTGTTCCTCCATTTTTCCGACATCATCCGCGAGGGCAGACGCGTTGCCGGGTTGATGCAGCAGGCCGGTTTCGTCCTGAATGACGGTTTCCTGCAAACCGCCCGATGAGGCCGCAAGCACCGGGCGGCCGAAGTCGTAGGCCTCATAGACGATCAAGCCGAGCGGCTCCCACCAGATTGATGGCGCGATCAGCGCCTTGCATCCGTGGAGCAGGTTGTGCTTGGTCTCACCCTCGACGAAGCCGACGCACACCACCGAGCGCATGCGTGCCGCCATGGCGTGGACTTTCGCCTCGGAAGGGCCTGATCCCGCGATGACCAACCGCGGGCAACTCGTGCCCATCCGTTTTTCAAGGATGCTCCATGCCTTGAGCAGGGTGAAAATGCCTTTTTCCGCGACCAGCCGGCCGAGGAAAAGATAGTGGCCGGACATTCTATCCGGATCAGGAGTGGCCCGTGGCAGCCAGCAGTGCCGCAGCGTGACCACCCGATCCGCCGAAACCCCGGCCTGGATGAACCGGTCGCGCATGAACTCCGACACGGCAATCCAGCGCCGGACGCAATCGAGAGTGCCGGAGGAGACGAGCTTCGATTGGTAACCCGCGACAAGAAAGGTTTTCAGGAACGACCGTTCCCATGCCCTGCCGAGCACCTCGGGCCATGGGTTGCCGCGCAAGGCGGCGGGATTCACGCGGCCATTCACCCACATCGTGCCCGATGGGCTGAACGGGCGGAAATTGTGGATGTATTGGACCACCGGCAGGTCAAGCACTCTTGCTTCATCGTAAAGCCCGAGCGAAGCGACAGGGATCAGGTTGTGGTAGAGCAGCACATCGGGGCGCGATTGCTCCACCGCAGCACGCAGCCGCAATCTGGACTCCGGATTGTCCCACACCTGGCGCGCCTGATTGATGACCGTGGGCGCGCTTTTGCCTGTCCACTCGCTGCTTTGGAATCGCAGGTTCTCGATGTGGAAGGCCCCGTCCGAGAAGCGCGCCACTTCATTGACCCACACCTCCTCGCCTCCCTGTTCGAGATATTGGTTGAACACTTGGAGCATGCGCAGGGGGGGCGCGTTTTTCATATCAATGGGTTGCATGGGGGAAAGGGATGGATTTATGGGTGTTTCCACTTTTCATCAAGTGTTTTGATGATGGCGGGATTGCCAATCGCGAGATGATCCGGAGGGACGTCGCGCGTGACCAGCGCGCCTGCGGCGACCACCGCGCCATCGCCAATCGACACACCCTTGAGGATGATCGCGCGCGCGCCGATGAAGCATCCGCGGCCGATGCGGACAGGCTTGGACGCCCGCGCCGCGTCGTTCGACCACCGGCCGCCCGGCAGGGGTGTGTGAAAATCGGTGTCGGTGATCAGGGCATCCGCGCCGATGATGGTGTCTTCTCCGATGGTGAGCGAGGTTGCGGCGCAGATGCAGGCCCCGCTGATGCCCACCCCTCTGCCGATCCGCAGCAGGGCGCCCGGGGCCAGCACCATCAGGGATGTCCGCTGACGCCCGATGACCGGGTTGGATGCCACACGGGTGTTGATTTTAACCCCTTCGCGGATTTCAAGCGTGCCGCCGCGCGCGCAGCGTATCAGCGGGCGCCCGTTCATGATCACGGAGGGATGGACATCGGCACGCCGCAGCCTCGCATAGGCGCGCCACAACGGGCGCTGCCATGCCATGGACATGCGCAACAGGCGGATCAGGAAGCTCATGATAAGCAAGTGGCGGTGACGTTTGGGACAAGTCGGAGGCGCAGGGCCGCGGGTCCCTGCCGTTTGGTGTGGTCCCGCCTGCCCGTCCGATGGATCCGCCTTGCCGGTCGCAGGATCAAACGCGGATGCCGGATTCGAGATAGGTTTTCGCAATGCTCAAGTCAAAGGGCGCATCCCTATCTTTGATCTGGAACCATGGCACATCACCGAGCAGCGAGGCGGAGCCGGAGAAGGTGCTGGGCGGGCCGATGATCAGGTCGCACATCGTCATGCACAGAAAATCCTCCCACCATGAGCCGCCCGCCTGATGGACGCGCGCGCCGGCGAGTTCATCCGGCCAGTCGAGCCTTTCATTCGAAAACGGCAGGATGACGACCTCGGCCGGGTCATGGCCAGATGCCGTAACCGCCTCGGCAGCGATGCGCTGGTAGATGGCGGATGAGAAGAAATACTTGCCGCCCATGTAGTTCATGTAATCCCCCATGCGGATGTGAACCGCGATGAGGTGGGATGAGTGCTGCCGGATCCTTCTGATTTTTTCTTCCGCGACAGTCGTGAATTCCTTTTTGAATGAGAAGATACCGCGCACTCCTGCGATCTGCTTGCGCAGGATGTCGCGGTCGCGGAATTT
>JBIJBN010000282.1:0-2906 GCA_044345175.1 Luteolibacter sp. | reverse complement strand
CTGCTCGCGGAACGGCACGAGCAGATCCTTGGCAAGGCCCCAGTCGAGAAACGCACCGACGCCGGTGACGGCGACACATTTCAGTTTGGCGAAAGTGCCGGGCATTGCGATCGGGCGGCGCAGGGTGGCGACCGGCCGGTCCTCGGAGTCGGTGTGAATGAACACCTCGAGAGACCCGCCGATCACGTTGTTTTTGGGCACCTCGCGGTGTGGCAGCAGGATTTCACCCAGTTCGCCGCCATCGAGATAAAGCCCGAACGGTTTTTCGCGCAGGATTCGGAGGGATGCGCATTCGCCGATCTTTGCCATGCCGGATGATGAACCCGGGCCGGGCTGCCGTCCATGGCGATCTCGGCCGCGCGCTCAGTGCGCGACCATGGTTTTGGCGCCCTTCACCTGGCCGATCGCCGCCAGCAAATCGCCGAACCACGGGGTGTCGATGTCGAACGGTTTGCCGCCCCGGATGCGCTCGAACTCGATGGCGCGGAGCGTGTTGTCGTGCTCCTCGTCATGGCCGATCACGCCGCCCTGGCGCCGCAGCGCGCATTCCACGGCGTAGTCCACACAACCTTTGATGAGCCGCTGGTCCTCGTCATTGGCGGCGGCGGCGCGGCTGTAGTAGCCGCTTTTCTGGATCAGGGTTTTTTCCGCGCCGATGCGTGTGGCGAACTCGTTGGCGAAGTAGGCGCCGGGGTTGATGCTGTCCAGTTTGACGTGGCCGAAGGCATCGCGGGCGACGGTCTTGCCGGAGTCCTCGATGGCGCGGACGATGTCCTCCACACCGGCGCCCTCGGAGATGAAGATGTTCACATTGTCATGCTCGTCCATGATCCTCCTCAGGCGCGGGATCTCGATGTCGAAATCCACATCCATCTCGGGAATGTAAACCGCGTGCACTGAGAAGCGCTCCTTGGACAAGCCGATTTGCGGCAGCCAGCGGCGCGAATCCAGGCTGTTCTGGTAATGCCGCGCGGTGGCTGCGGCGAGCCAGCCGCAATGGCGGCCCATCACCTCGTGGACAATCAGCATGCGTGGGTTCGCGCTGTGTTCCGCGACCACGTTCGCGAAGTTGCGCGCGCCGTGTGCGGCGGCCGTCCATGCGCCGAGACTTTGGCGTATGGGGTGGACATCATTGTCGATTGTCTTGGGCAGGCCGATGACGGTGAGGTCGTAATGGTTCCGCGCGAGGAAGGCGGCGAGTTCCGCGGCGGCGGTGTTCGTATCGTCACCACCGATGGTGTGCAGCACATCCACGCCGTCCTTCACCAACTGTTCGGCGGCGGTTTTCTGTGGATCATCACCCTCCTTGACGAGTCCGCGTTTCACACAATCCTTGACGTTGGTGAGTTTGATGCGGCTGTTGCCGATCGGGCTGCCGCCGTAGCCATGGAGGGCGTCGGCATTGGCGCGGATTTCCGGACACACCGTGATGCTGTCTCCGAGCAGCAGGCCTTTGTATCCCCCGCGGTAGCAGATGATCTCGATGGATGGATCGATTTCGGAGTAGCGTTCGATCAGGGCCCCGATGGCGCTGGAGAGACATGGGGCAAGACCGCCGGCGGTAAGAATGGCGACTTTCTTCGGTTTCATGCGGGGATGGCCGGGCTTGACGGGTTGGGGTCCAGCCACTGGCGAAAACGGCGCTGCCGTAATGCTTTGGGTGCCAACAGGCAAGAGGGAATCGGTTGGAGGCTCCGCGGGTTTTTCGGGATCATCGCCTCGGGTTTATGAGCCGTGTTTGATTCTGCTGTCCAGCTGGAACACCTGGCCGGAAGTATGGGGCAGATGGTGATGCAGGAAATGAATGAATTTCCCAACTTGTTCACACATGTTGAAGCGGCCCAACACGTGTTCCCGGAGCAGCTCCGCACGACGTTTTGCACTGAGGTTTTGGGTCATGCGTGTTTCGAGAAACCCTGGCAGGATGGCGTTCACGCGGACGTTGTCCGGGCCATGCCGCTTTGCGAGATCGGAGACCAAGCCGAGGATGGCGGCCTTGGCGGCGGCGTAGGCGGCCTGTCCCGGTGGCGGATGGATGGCTGAAAAACTTGAAATGAAAACGATGTGTCCCGAGGCGCGGGATTTCATTCCCGGCAAGACGGCCTTGGCACAAGCGCGGGCTCCCGGATAATTGACCGCCCACACGGCATCCCAATCATCTCCGCTCATGCGTGCGAGGGGCGCGTCGCGGATGATGCCTGCCGCGCAAACCAACAGATCCACGCGCCGCGTTGCGAAAAACGCATCGACCGCTGCGGGATTTGTCACATCCAGTTGCGTGCGATCCGGAGAATCGATGATCCACCCCGGCTCACGCAATGCGGCTGCGGTGGCCCTGGCCAGTGATCCTGCGCCACCCGTGATCACCGCGCGGCTCAAATCGGTCTTCATGACGCAGGAGCATGGTCCGTGTTCCGGGGTTGCGACAAGCGTTGATGGCTGAAAACCCGAAAACCCCGGAACGGGTTGGGAACAACCGATGAACAACCGTGCAAAGAATCGTTTATGAGAGAAAACCCATTGGTTTGCGCGTGGCTGGAGGGTTTCCATTCACGGGTTGTTCTTCCTGTGGAACGCCCGTCACCGCTCTGCGGAACAACACTTTTCCGGGGTTGTTCACATGATTAAGATGATGATCTTTTAAATTCAAAAAACAGAATCATCATGCAGAAAATCCATTGATTGGGAATCATCCGGATGATTCGCCTGATGGGAGCGGAATCAAAGCAGCATCAATGCCGGTTGCTCGATGAGTTTTTTGACCTCGGCAAGGAATTTGTCGGCCACCGCGCCATCCACCACGCGGTGATCGCATGAGAGGCCGAGGTTCATGCGCAGACCGGGGACGATCTGGCCGTTTTTGACCACGGGCTTTTCGATGGCGGCGCCAACGGAGAGGATTGCCG
>JBIJBN010000281.1:0-2914 GCA_044345175.1 Luteolibacter sp. | reverse complement strand
TGAGCAGCGGGCCGAGTGAGTCCACCCAGCGGCGGATTTTTTCCGGGTGGCGGATGCGGCCGAACGCGGTGTTTGCGGCGACGCCGCAGGCCAGTGGCAGCAACACTACCAACAACATGCTGCGGAACAAGGCCCATGCGTCCACAGGCAGCCATGCGCCGGCAAGCCAGCGTGTGAGCATGGGTGTGGCGAACACCGCCACCAGCGTGGAGGTCATTGTCAGCAGCACGCTGAGCGCGACATTCGCCTTGGCGAGGTAACAGATCAGGTTGGACGCCGTGCCGCCCGGGCAGCAGCCGACGAGGATCAGGCCGATCGCCAGCCCGGGTTCGAGTCCGAAGCCCCGTGCGATGGCCCATGCGCCGAGAGGCATGATCAGGAATTGGGCGGCCACGCCCAGCAGCACGTTGCGCGGCTGGCGTGCCACCGCGGTGAAATCCGCGACCCTGAGGGTGAGCCCCATGCCGAGCATGATCAGCCCGAGGCCCGGCTCGATGCACGGCCGCATGGCCGCCCATGGCGCGGGATGCAGCCATGCCCATGCGCATCCCAGCAGGACCCACAGCGGGAACAACGCGGTGATTCGGGAGAGCCATCGCTCGCATCGCATGGCGCAATCCAGCGGGTGACTTGCCGGTGTGCCAGTCAAATCGATGGGGTGAGCCAGCCCGCCACGGCGTGTGCGGCGCGTTGATGGGCACCGCGGCCGCCGAGTTTCGCCGAGGTTTCAGCCAGGCGGTGTTGCAAGCCCGCGCGTTTTTCCGGGGATTCCAGAAACTCCCGCAGGGCGCGGGAAACCGCTGCGGGTGCGGCTTGTGCCTGGATAAACTCTTCCACCACGTCTTCGCCCGCGAGGATGTTCACCAGGCCGATGCGCTTGATTTTGACGAGCATCCTGCCGAGCGCGTAAGTGAGTGGCGCGACCTTGTAAACGAGGCAGTATGGCAGGCCGTAATACGCCGCCTCGAGTGTGGCGGTGCCGCTGGCGATCACCGCGCAGCAGGCCCGTTGCATGAGCGAGTGGCTGGTGCCGGAGTTCATGCGGATCCATTCCTCCGCATCCGCCTCCGCGAGCAGCGATCGGATTTGTGCGGCGAGTTTCACCGAGGCGGCGGGCACCTCGAACTGCAGATCGGCGCGCCATGAGCGGAGTTGTTTCGCGCTTTCGATCATCATCGGGAACAAGCGCGCGACCTCGCGTTCGCGGCTGCCGGGGAACAATCCGACGAGCCGTGCGTCGCGCGTGGCGGCGGGTTCGCGTTTTTCCTCCAGCTCGTCCACCAGCGGGTGGCCGGTGAAGGTGGTTTTGAGTCCGGCGTTTTGGAACAACGGTTGTTCGAAGGGGAAGAGGCAGAGCATTTCATCGAGCAGGCGCGCCATTTTGGGGATGCGTCCCTTGTGCCATGCCCAGACCTGCGGGCTGATGTAGTAGACCAGCCGGGTTTCCGGGCACTCGCGTTTCACGGCTTCCGCGAAGCGCAGGTTGAATCCCGGGTAATCGATCAACAGCAGCACGTCCGGACGGAAGGCCTTGATCTCATCCAGCATTTCGGCGAAGCGCTGCTTGAACCAGCCGTAGCGTTTGAGCACCTCCCACACGCCCATTACCGCGGCGTCCTCCACCCAGTCGCGCAGGCCGGGCCCGGCCACGGCGGCCATTTCCGGGCCGCCCGCGCCGCGGATTTCCAGCGCCGGCACCATCGGCTTGAGGGCGCGCAGCAGACCCGCGCCGTGGGCATCGCCGCTCAGCTCGCCCGCCACCACATACAACCGCTTCGCCATGTGTGGTGAGGCTAAGGTCGCAAGCCGCGATTGGCCATGAAAAACCGGCGATTCACGGCATCCACACCGGGCCGAGCAAATCGAGATACCATGTCCAGAGTTTCCATCCGCCGAAAAGCCATGTGCCCGCGCCCATTGCGAGGAACGGGCCGAATGGTAGTTGCCTGCCAAAGCCGATCCGTCCGATTACTGCGGCGATGACGGCGAGGATCGACGCGGCGAACAGCGAGAACAACACGCCGCTGAAGCCGCAAAAAGCCCCGATCATGCCCATCAGGTGGATGTCGCCCGCGCCCATCGCCTCGCGCGGGATCACCACGGACCGCGCCATGCCGTCGAGTGACTTCAAGCCGGCCAGCTGCCGCACCGTGCCGTCCGGCAGTTCGATTTCCAACTCGCGGATTGTCATTGTGCCGCCGCCGGTGGAGCGGCCGTCCACGCGGATCTCGGTGCTGTCGATGAGCAGGCGGTCGGACTTCCGGGAAAACATGTCCCACCACGGGATGGCCTCGCCGTTGATCACGAAGCAAAGCGGTTGGTCATCGCATTCGGGTTCGCGCAGGCACCAATGTGCGGGTGGGTCGAAGCTGAGTGATTTCCTGCCGAAGGCGAGTTTGCCGAGTTGGACGACGCACCATAGGCCGGCGAATCCCGCTGCCCAGCCGATCACGCCGTGTTTGAGTCCGTCAGTCCAAGTGCCTGCGGTGCCCGCCATGACCGGCAGTTGTGGCCAAAGCGCGCAGGCCGCGAGGCCGGTGATCGTACCGGCCCATGTGAGTGAAGTCGGGATGATCAGGTGTTCCGCATCAATGAAGGTGATGGCCACCAGCAGTGCGGCGATGATCCAGAGCGGCACGGCCGCCTGTGGCGGGAAAACCAGCCAGAGTGCCGCGAACAACAGGGCGGTGAGCAATTCCACCCACAGGTAGCGGGAGGGGATCCGCGCGCCACAATCGCCGCATTTGCCGCGCAGCAGAAGCCAGCTGATGACCGGCAGGTTGCGTCTGGCGGGAATGGTTTTCCCGCATTCGGGGCAGAACGAGCGTTTGGG
Source organism: Luteolibacter sp. (assembly GCA_044345175.1). GTDB lineage: Bacteria > Verrucomicrobiota > Verrucomicrobiia > Verrucomicrobiales > Akkermansiaceae > Luteolibacter. The sequence goes on along the minus strand of JBIJBN010000281.1, from coordinate 81 downwards.
TGTGTGCACCGGGATGCCGCGAGGCATGCGGTGGATCACCACATTGAGAAACGAGCCGATGCAGGCTCCGGTGAGGAACGC
>JBIJBN010000280.1:0-2920 GCA_044345175.1 Luteolibacter sp. | reverse complement strand
GCCGCCCCAGTGCCGCGGATGGGCAAGCCGCACCTCATCGTGGTTTTCCGCATAGCGCAGCGAGCGGTGGAAGCGCGCGCCGGTGAAGGTGAGGGCGTCAAGGTCGTTGGCCCATTTTCCGGAATCATAGAGGCCCTCCAGCACGTCGTAGGACGGATCGTCATACACCGCGTCGAATCCCGCTTCGAGCAGGGCGTCCAGCACGTTGCCGTCGGTGAGCTTGGCGGGATCGTTGTCATAGGCCTCCGCGCAGAAAAAAACCACCGGATCGCGCGTCCGGCAGCGCCTGATGATCCAGCGCCAGAACTCCATCGGAATCAGGTGTGCCATGTCCGCGCGGAAACCATCCACGCCCATGTCCTGCCAGTAGCCGAGGATTTCGTCCATCGTGCGCCATGTCCGCGGCACCGCCCCGGGGGCGGCATCGGGACCGGGCAGGTGCGAGGTGTCGCGGCCGGTCGTGAAATCATGGCCGTAATTGAGTTTCACCGTTTCATACCAGTCGTGGATCGACGGCTGCCAGGAGACCACGTTGTTGCCGGTGACGCGGCCGAAGCCGGTCTCCGGACCGAAAAGACCGTCGCATCCGGGACGACCCGCAGCCGGCAGCCTGAGCGGCGGCCCGCCACCGGGATGCTCCGGCCGCAGATAGAAAAAATGATTGTCCCGCGCGAAAAAAACGTCCCGGTCGTCACCATGGCCGAAGGAGGACTCCGGGCGGATGTCGGACTGATGGGATCGCGCGACATGATTCGGCACGAAGTCGATGATCACCTTGAATCCGTGCCGGTGGCAGCGTTCCAAGAGACCTTTGAACTCATCCAGCCGCCGCTCCGGATCAACCGCATGATCCGGGCTCACATCGAAGCAGTCCCTGATGGCGTAGGGGCTGCCTGCCAGGCCCTTGAGGATGTCCGGATCATCGGCGGGGCGGAACGGATAGGCGGTGGCGCTGGCCTGCTCGTGCACGCCGGTGAGCCACAGGTGGGTGAAGCCCGCATCAGCCAGCGACAGGAGCGCCGCCGGTGTGATGTCGGCGAATTTCCCGCAGCCGTTCTCAGCGAGGGTGCCGTTGGGTTTGCAGGCGGCACGGGTGTTGCCGAAGGTCCTGACCATGAGCTGATAGATCACGGGACGCGCCTGGCCGTCCGGTCGGGAGTGCGGGCTCACGGGCCGATTCCAACACCGCGGCCGCCGGCTTGCCAAGCCATGCTTCGCGGTGGTCGCGGCAAACGGCGGACACGCTGCGTCAATGCCGACCGCCGCGCTCCTCGCGGATCACCGCCAGCGCGTCATAGAGCGCGAACAAGACCGCCGTGCATGCGAGCAGGGCGCAGCCACCCCACCATGCGAGAAACCACCGCGGATCCGAGGCCAGCCACCCGTCCACCAGCCACAGGCCCGCCGCCAATGCCAACAGCGCCGCCAGCAAAATCCGGCCAGTGATCCTGCGGCGCGCGGCGCGGTCGCGGAGAATCGCCCGGGCCATCACCCTGCATGCGTCCCATCCGGATTTGCCCACCGCCATGTGCCGATTGGACGCGCTCCGCCCGGCGGATCCAAGCGGGAAATCACCTGCTCACCAGCGGATCGCTGCGGCGGCCCACGTCAGGCCAGCGCCGAAGACCACCAGCACGATGCGGTCGCCGCGCTTGAAGGCACCGGTGCGGTGCGCCTCGTCAAACGCAATGGCGACCGCCGCCGCGGAGGTGTTGCCGTATCTGTCCAAGTTGACAAACACGCGCTCGTTGGGCACCGCGAGACGGTCGGCGATGGCATCGATGATGCGGAGGTTTGCCTGGTGGGGGATCACGCAGGCGATGTCCTCCGCACGCCAGCCGGCGCGCTCGATGACTTTTTCCGCGGCCTCCTTCATGCGGGTCACGGCAATCTTGAAAACCTCCCGGCCCTGCATGTTGAGCGTGTGAAGATGCTGCCCCACGTTGTCCGCGGTGATCGGGCAGGCGGTGCCGCCGCCGGGGATCTCCAGCAGATGGGTCAGATTGCCGTCGGTGCCCATTTCGGTGGCGACGATCGCGCCGTCACCCTCACCGGCGCGGCGCAGCACCGCGGCTCCGGCCCCGTCGCCGAACAACACGCAGGTCGAGCGGTCATCCCAGTTGGTGACCGACGAGAGTTTCTCCGCGCCGATGATCAGCGCGTTGGCGAACGCGCCGTCGGAAATCAGGCGCTTGCAGATCTTCATCGCATACAGGAATCCGGAACAGGCCGCCGAGATGTCGAACGCCACGGCTTTCACCGCTCCAAGCTGCCGCTGGACATGGCAGGCGGTCGCGGGAGTCGGCGTGTCCGGTGTGATCGTGGCCACCACGATCAACTCCACATCCGCGGCCGCCATGCCGGCCTGCTCCAGCGCCTTCAACGCGGCCTTGGTGGCCATGTGCGAGGTGAACTCGTCATCCGCGGCGATGCGCCGCTCCCTGATGCCGGTGCGCGTGACGATCCATTCGTCGCTGGTGTCCACCATGGCTGCCAGCTGCGCGTTGGTCAGGATCCTCGCGGGCACGTAACTGCCGGTGCCCGCGACACAGACCTCGATGGCGGATGTCGATTCGCTCATGCGCGCGGACATTGGATCCGGCATCCAGCCGCCACAAGCGCGAAAATCACCCCGGTGCGGCCCGCGCTCACGGCAGCGGCGCGGAGGTGCCGGACAACGATTTCATGGCCTCCTCGATGCGCGGGTTCACACGGTTCTCCACGGTTTCCATGCCCACGCGGATCGCGTTGCGCACGGCCAGCGCCGTGGACGAGCCGTGGGCGATGATCACCACGCCGTTCACCCCGAGAAGCGGGCTGCCGCCATAGGTTTCATAGCTGCTCTTTTCCTTGAGCGCCTTGAAGGCCCCGTTGGCCAGCACCGCGCCGCACAACCGCAGCGGATTGCCCTTGATCTCCG
>JBIJBN010000279.1:0-2925 GCA_044345175.1 Luteolibacter sp. | reverse complement strand
GGTGCTGCAAGGCACGCAGCGAGCGGACCAGTCCTTGGACCATGTCCTTGCCGAATCCGGGCCGGAAGTCGGGCATCGAGAGGCCCTTCTCGATCACATGGTATTGGCGGACCACATCGCTCTCGATTCGCGCGACCGCTGCCTCACGACCGAGTTTCGCCGGTGAGATCGAATCGAGGAAGCGTTTTGAATCGAGATAACATTGGCGGTAGAAACGGATGCGTCCGCGCAGGGATTTGAGCAACGATTTCATGAGTCGGCAGATGTGCGGGAGAATGGGAGGTGCGGGCGCGCGTGTCCCTACCGGGTTTTGGGTCCGCCTGCGGCGGAGGAGTGGGACATGCGGGGCGGGTGGTTTCGCATTCAGCCGGGGCGTGAGGTGGAGCGCAGACGGCGGAGGTGCGAAAACGCCAGACCGATGGCGAGTGCGGAAAGCAGTCCGCCGGTGGTCCACTCGCGCATGCCTGGCATCTGCGCTTGCCGTCCGAAAAGCGTGACAGACGCATGTCCGGAATTTTCTGCGGTGCACCAGAGGCCGGCGAGGATTACGAATGCGAGCAAGACTGCGAGTTGGAGCAAACCGTGGCGGCACAATTGCCATGGTTGGAGCCCGCAATTGCGCGCGCCACGGACCAGCGAGTATGCGCTTGGAACAAGCGGTGGCGCCAAGGCAAAGACGGCAGCCAGTCCCGGCAGTCCGTATGCCTGGTATGCCGGCCAGCCGAGTCCGGCCCCGGCAAGTATGGCAAGGATGGAGATGGCCCCGGCTTTTCCCATGTCACCCGAATACTGGAGCAGGTGGGTGAAGGTCCTGGAATAGGGCAGGATCAGGGCAGTGGCGGCGAACCAGAGGTTGGTGCCGGCACCGGCGAAAAACGAGGGTGCGGCCAACCATGAGATGAATGTGCGGTTGCCAAGGAGGACCAGCGCGGCGGCCAGCAGGCCGACTGCGAGTGTGAGTCCCTGGACATCCCTGAACTGGTGGCGGAAACGCTCCCTGCGATTTTCCACAAAGTGCGACTGCATGGCGGGATAGAATGCCATGGTGGTGCGTTGCGTGAGCGCGCCGAGCACTTCCGGAATGCGGTTGGTGAAATGATAGACGGGCACGATGCCGAGACCGCCGAGACGCCCGAGCAAAAGCGAAGGCAGCGACTGGGTGAGCGACTGGCTGATGCCGATGACCGCCACGGATCCACTGAAGCGGAAGAGATCAAGGGCCCGGCGCATCGACAGGCCTGCGCGGCTGAAGTGCAGTCTGACCGGGCCGGAATGCACCGCGTAGAGCAACACCGCCCAGCCGGCGATATGCCCGGCGATCATGCCGTGGAAATACGATTTCACACCGTGCCCGGCCTTGAGGCAGAGGGCGAAGACAAGCAGCTGGAAAAGCGGACTCAGGCATTGGGAGGCGGGCACCCAGGCATACCGCTGCTGGGCGAGCAAGAGCCCGGGATATGCACGCAAGGGCATGGATACTGCGGCAGAGACGGCGGCGGCCGCATAAAGCCACAGGGCATCCCCGCGCCACTGTGTGCCGATCGCCAGCCATGCGGTCCACAGCGGCCATGCAATGAATGCCGCCACGAGCATCAGGATTCCCTGCGAACCGAGAACCGTGATGCAGAGCGACCACCAGGCGTTGATTTCCCGCTGGTCTTGCGAGGCAATGGGGTCGGCGATCTTGCGTCCGATGGCCGCACCCACTCCGAGGTCCATCCAGACCAGATAGGAAACGAACTGGGTGACCAGCGTCCACAGGGCGATTTGTTCCTTGCCGAGGTGGGCGACGGCGAGGGGGATGGAAACCAGGTTGCATATCGAACTTGCGGCGAAAGCGGCGTAGGAAAATCCCGCGATCCGGGCAGCACGGCTGTGAAGAAGCTGCCTGAGGGATAGCATGGTCGGTGGTTGTTCGCGGCGTGGAGAATAAACCGGCCGCGCGGGCGGCGCGTCCCTACCGGGTTTTGGGTCCGCCTGCGGCGGAGGGACAAGTCGGATGTGCGGGCTGCGCGGTCCTGTCGTGCATCGCAATCGCAGGGTGCTGTGATTTCAGCGCGCCTTCATTGCCGGGGCGGGCAGGCCGCGGACGGGTCTTGGCCGTCTGGCGGGAGGCGCGGCAAGTGGGTTCCTGACAAGCGCCTGCTGCTGCGGCGCGCGGGCCATTTCGACCGCTTCCGCATGACGCACGTTCCACAACATCTTCAGGAACCCGGCAAGCACCAGATACTCGGGAAATCCGAAACGGTAATCACCGAAGACCAGCATGGCGTAGAATGGATAAATCAGGAACGGCGTGCAAATGTAGAGGATGAATCCCCACTCGGGCCGCCCGCGGAAATAGCGGATGTGACTGAGCGCGTGATGCAGGAAGATACCGAGGCAGATCAGCGCCATGAGCAGTCCGAAGTAGCCCGACATGCGGACCGCCTGCACGTGGAAGCCGTGGAAGCTTCCGCGTTCCAACATCACGTCCTGACTGTCCATGCCCCTGACCTTGCGCTTGTCACCGAAGGCAGCATCGATCTGGGCCGCCAGTTCATCGGCCCGCATGCCGAAGCCATCACCAAACAATTTGTTGTGAATGTAGCGGTCCGAAGTCAGTGCCAGCCGCCACATTTCAAAGCGCCATTCGGAGCTTTGTTGGGCGAAGTCCTTGATCTCCTCGTTAACAAGGCCGGGAATCGGCAGCACGCTGAGCACCCGCTGCACGCCGTTCGGGAACTTGTCGAGACCGACAAAAGCCATGAAGCAGATGGCCAGCACGGCCGCCATCATGGCGACGGCGACGTCCGCGAATTTCCTGCGGAGGATGGAACCGACGATGAAGTAGATGGCGATCATGCCGGCCACCGAGCGGAATCCGCTGACCGCGATGCCGAGGCCGGCAAGCGAGAGCATGGCGAAGGGGATGATGTTCAGCGG
>JBIJBN010000278.1:0-2939 GCA_044345175.1 Luteolibacter sp. | reverse complement strand
CGTCTTCAGCAAGTGCGCGCACGAGATTGCCCTTGCCGCCCGCGCGGGTGGGGGGGATCCCGCGGCGAACGCGCGGCTGCGCACGGCCATCGACAACGCCCGATCCGTCTCGATGCCCAAGGACAACATCGAGCGTGCGATCCGCAAGGGCACGGGCGAGCTGGGTGGGGAGGCCATCCAGGAGGTTTCCTACGAGGGATACGGCCCGGGCGGGACCGCCTTCATTGTGGAAATGGCCACGGACAACCTCAACCGGTCCGCAGCCGACGTGCGCACGATTTTCACCAGGAACGGCGGCAGCGTGGCGGCACCGGGGAGCGTGTCCTACCAATTCGACCGCAAGGGCGAGATCCGGATATCGGCGGGCGCGATGGATTCCGCGGGGCTCATGGATGCGGCCATCGAGGCGGGTGCGGAGGATATCCTTGACGATGATGACGGCCATGCGGTTCATACCGCGCCCAACGGGCTAGGCACGGTGGCCAACCGCCTGCGTGCGGCCGGGATACCGGTGGTCTCGGAGAAGCTCGTTTTCATTCCGCAGGGTATGAATGTGGTGGGTGATCCCGAAACCGCGCGCCGCATCCTCAAGCTGTATGACCAGCTGGATGACTATCCCGACACGGTGAATGTTTTCACCAACCTTGAAATCGCCGTGGAGCTTGCCGGGCAGCTTGAGTGACCCGCCCTCCGCAGTGAACCCCATTTTCCCAGACTCCGAATGAGCAAACCAGAAAACGAGGAATCCGTGCCATCCGCCATGGACGCAGGTGCCGCCAAACCCGCGCGCAAGCGTGCCGTGAGAAAATCCGCCGGGGAGGCATCCGCGGTGGAAGGCATCCCGGCCAAGAAAGCCGCCCGGAAACGTGCTTTGAAAAAACCCGTGGAGGATGCCGCACAACCGGCGCAGGACGCTTCCGAGGCCGCGCCCGCATCCCGTGAGACGCATCCGGAAAAGCGCTTCGGCCGTTTGCCTGGCGGCGGGCCGATTGTCGCGAAGGAGGATGCCGCCGCGGCGGATGGCGGGGATTCGGCGCGGCAGAGTGCCGCTGGCGCCCACCCGCATGCGGGTCATGCGCCGGCCCGTGGTGACGGCCATCCGCGCGAGAGCCGCAGCAAGCGAAGGCGTGAGAAGCGCAAGCGCCGCGGCGACAGGCAGCCGCACGTGTCCGGACATGCGCCGCCGCATCACGGTGGCCATGCCAATGGCGGTGAGGCGCCCGTGGAGCGCCTGCAGGCCCTGGCCGGCCCGAAGATCGAGGCGGACGGGATGCTGGAGCTCGCGCCGAAGGGTTTCGGCTTCCTGCGCGTGTCATCGAAGAATTTCGAGCAGGCTCGCGACGACGTGTTTGTCACTCCCGAGATCATCCGCAAGTATCATCTGCGCCTCGGCCAGTGGGTGAGGGGTTTCTATCAGACCGGTCCGCGCGGGCCGCAGCTTGTCGAGGTCGTCACGGTCAATGACATGCCGCCGGAGGACGCCTCCAGGCTGCCGCATTTCGACGAGCTCAAGGCGGTCAATCCGTCCAAGCGGATCAGCTTCGAGACCGAGCCCGGCCGGTTCACCACGCGGGTGGTGGACATCATGGCGCCGGTGGGCCGCGGCCAGCGCGGGCTGATTGTTTCGCCGCCGCGCTCGGGCAAGACCACCCTGTTGCTGCACATGGCTGAGGCCATACGTGAGAAATACGACGAGGCGATCCACCTGATGGTGCTGCTGGTGGACGAGCGGCCGGAGGAAGTCACCGAGTTCCGCCGCGCGCTGCCGGGCGCGGAAATCTACGCCAGTTCCAATGACGAGCAGGCGCGCAACCATTGCCGCATCGCCGAGCTGGCGATCGAGCGCGCCAAGCGGCTGGTGGAGGCCGGGCGGGATGTTTTCCTGCTGATGGATTCGATCACGCGGCTTGCGCGTGCCTACAACAACACGATGCAGCACCGCGGGCGCGGCACCGGTTCGGGCGGCATCACGATCGGCGCGCTCGAGGTGCCGCGGCGGTTGTTTGCGGCGGCCCGCAACACCCGTGGCGGCGGATCGCTCACGATCATGGCCACCGCGCTGATCCAGACCAACTCGCGCGCTGATGAGGCGATTTTCATGGAGTTCAAGGGCACCGGCAACATGGAGCTCGTGCTCGACCGCAAGATTGCGGAAAACTACATTTATCCGGCGGTGGACATCTTCAAATCCGGCACGCGGCGCGAGGAGCTTTTGATACCGGACCACATGTTGCACAAGATCCACCTCATCCGCCGCGGGCTTTCCGGGCACCGTCCGGTGGAGGCGATGGAGCGCCTGTTGTTCTTTCTCAAGAAGTTCCCGAACAACCCGCAGATGCTGCTGGAGATCAAGGGATGAGGCCGTGCCCTGCGGACGGGCGCTCCGGGCCGGAGTGTGGAAAATGTTTTGGTGACGGGGGAAATCCAGCCTATATCCGGGACACATGAGCGACGCGCCCGCCGACAGCAAACGCCCGAGGATCAACATCCGGCGACCGGATGTGATGGAGTTGGTATCCGCCGAGGTGGCGGCGCATTTCCACTCCTCCATCGTCACCAGGCTGCGCGAACGCGGCGGCAGCCTCACGATTGGCAACACCACGCTGCGTCTCGCCGGGCAGTTCGGCTTCTGTTACGGGGTGGAGCGGGCCATCGACCTCGCCTACGCCTCGCGGCGTGTGTTTCCCGACCAGCGGATTTTCCTGATCGGCGAGATCATCCACAATCCGGATGTGAACCTTCATCTGCGTGAAATGGGGATCGTTTCACTGCCATGGCACGAGATCACCGGGGAATACGACGGGTTGACGTCGGAGGACGTGGTGATCGTGCCGGCCTTCGGCGCGCCCACCGGATTCATGGAAAAAGTCGCGGAAAAAGGCTGCTACGTCGTGGACACCACCTGCGGGGACGTGATGAAGGTCTGGCGCCGCGTGCGC
>JBIJBN010000277.1:0-2943 GCA_044345175.1 Luteolibacter sp. | reverse complement strand
GCCGGACACCGGGCCGGGAATTTGCGATTCCAGTCGGCGCATTTCCCGTCTAGGAAACCCACATGCGCACCGCCGTTTACGCCGGATCCTTCGACCCTCCCACCAACGGTCACCTGTGGATGATCGAACAGGGACTGGCCATGTTCGACCAGTTGATCGTCGCCATCGGCAACAACCCGGCAAAACGCTACTCGTTCACCGTGGAGGAGCGCCTCGAGCTGCTGCGGAACTCGACCAGCGCATCCGACAACCTGGTGATCACTTATTTCGACAACCGCTATCTGGTGGATTACGCCCGCAGGAAAGGCGCGAAATACGTGCTGCGTGGGATCCGCTCGCCCCATGATTACGAGTATGAGCGGGTGATGCGCCACATCAATGCCGACATGGCCCCGGAGATCACCACGGTTTTCCTGATGCCCCCGCGCGACATCGCCGAGGTGTCCTCCAACATGATCAAGAGCCTGATCGGCCCGACAGGATGGGAGGACACGGTCAGGCGCTATGTTCCCGCACCGGTCTTCGCCCAGCTGGCAAAACACGGCCGCGAGGAACCGCCGCGCGACCTCGGCATCATGCACTGAAGCCGGCGGCGGATGATCAGGCCTCCACCAGCGAGGCCCGCACGAGTGAATACGCCGCAAGGTCCTCCACCTCGGCCAGTGAAACCACATGACAGAGCCGCTGGCGCAGCTCCTTCGCGCCGGGAAACCCCCTGCAGTATGCCATCAGACGCGCCCGCATCGCGGTGAGCGCTGGTTTTTCACCGCCGTGGCGGCCGCTCTCCACCACCATCCGGCAATGCCGCAATACCAGCTCCCAGCGCTCCTCCAGCGGGACCTCCGGCAGCTCGCGGCCAGTTGCGAGAAAATGCGCGGCCTCGCGGAAAACCCACGGATGATGCATCGCCGCACGGCCGATCATCACACCCGAAACCGCGGTGCCGTTCTTCCGGCGCGCGACATCGGCACCGCACGAGATGTCCCCATTGCCGATCACCGGCACCGTGACCGCGCGCGCTACGGCGTCGATCACCTCCCAGTCCGCCTCACCGCCGTATCCCTGCGCGCGGGTGCGGCCGTGCACGGCGATCGCCGCGATGCCGCAGTCCTCGAGAATCCTCGCAACCTCCACCGCATTGATCGACGCGGCATCCCAACCGATGCGGATTTTCGCAGTGACGGGCACCCGCCCGGCGACCGCGCGCACCACGCCGGCCGCCACGCCGGCCAGCAACGGGCAATCCCTCAGCAGTGACGAACCGCCGTTTCGCGCCACCACCTTGTTCACCGGACAGCCGAAATTGATATCAATGAAGTCGGGTTGTTTCCAATCGATGGTTTTCAGCGCGGCCTCGCCCATCCGGCCGCCGTCGGCGCCGAACAACTGCACGCCCACCGGGCGCTGCCGTTCCGTGAACTCGGTGTATTTGCGCGTCCTCCCGTCGGCCTGCATGATGCCCTCCGCGGAGACGAACTCCGTGACCATCACGTCCGCCCCGAGCTCCTTGCAAATCCCGCGGAAAATGACGTCGGTCACACCCGCCATCGGAGCGAGATAAAGCGGGAAACGTTCGTCGGCAAACCACGGCAGCACACACCAAGGCTAGCAGCGCATGCCCTGCGCTCCAACAACGAAGTCGGGCACCGCGGAAGGCCTTCATCAAGCGCGGGATTCCAACGCGGCGGCTCCGCACCCCGTCATGCGCCGGACCGCGCCATCAGCGCGCGCACGTCCTCGTCACTGGTCTGGGAGAAATCCCGATACCAGCGCCCCACTGCCGTGAAATCCGCCGGTTCGGACAACACCACCACCTCGTCGGCCTCGGACCGGAGCCGTCGCACCGCATCCTCCGGTGCCACCGGCACGGCCACCACAATGCATGCGGCCTCGCGCTGCCGCAACAGCCGGATCGCCGCGGACATGGTCGATCCGGTGGCAATGCCATCATCCACCACGATCACCGTGCGCCCCCGGACCTCCGGTGGAGGCCGCTTCCCGCGGTAGAGTTCCTCCCTGCGCGCCAACTCCGCGGTCTCCTGCCGGATCACCCGCCGCACCGCCTCGGGGTCCAGCCCGAGATTGGCCACCAACGTGTGGTCGAGCACCATCACGCCGGCGGCGGCGATCGCGCCCATCGCGTATTCCTCGTGGCCCGGCACGCCGAGTTTCCTGACCACCAGCACGTCGAATGGAAGCCGCAGCCGCGCCGCCACTTCCGCGCACACCGGCACCCCGCCGCGCGGCAGCGCCAGCAACAGCGTGCGGGCGTCATCCGCGTGACGCGCCAGCCTCTCCGCCAGCACGCGTCCCGCCTCGGCGCGGTTTTCAAACACGAGCGGCAACCCCGGTTTCATGTCGGGCTGTCATAAGTTGCCAGATGCCCGGCAAACCAGTCGCCGGCAAGATCCGCCACGGTTTCCAAAGCACCCGCCTCGGGGAAAAGATGCGTGGCGCCATCCACCACCGTGAGCTGTTTCTCACAGTTGAGCTGCTCCAGCGTCTGACGGTTCCAGCGCAGCACCGGATGGTCCAGCGCTCCCACGATCAGCAACGTGGCCGCACGCACGCGGGCGACCGCCGGACCCGTGAGGTCGGTCCGGCCGCCGCGTGACACCACCGCACCGATGGATGCATCCGGGCGCGCCGCCGCGGCAAGCGCCGCCGCCGCGCCGGTGCTGGCACCGAAATATCCGGTGGCAAGCCCGGCCAGTGCAGGCTGCCGCCTCGCCCATCCGGTGGCGGCCGCCAGTCTCTCGGTTAGAAACGGAATGTCAAAACGACGGTCGCCCCCGGCCTCATCCGCCTCCGCCGGCGAGAGCAGGTCGAAGAGCAAGGTGGCGAACCCCCGCCGGTTGAGCCGCGCGGCCACCCGCCGGTTGCGCGGGCTGCCACGGCTGCTGCCACTGCCATGGGCGAAAATCACCAGACCCCGGGCGTCCT
>JBIJBN010000276.1:0-2944 GCA_044345175.1 Luteolibacter sp. | reverse complement strand
CCGGATCTCGGCCGACAGGCGGTGCTGGAGGCCGAGGAGGCGGTGCGCGAGTCGATCAAGGGCCGGCGGATCGTCTTTCTTTGTTGCGGGCTGGGTGGCGGCACCAGTTCCGGTGCGGCACCGATTGTCGCGCGGATTGCCCGCGAGGAGGGGGCATTCGTGATTGTGTTCACCACCATGCCGTTTGCTTTTGAGGGCGGGCGCCGGCGCGGGCAGGCGGATACCGCGCTCAACGAGTTGGCCGTGCTGGCCAACGCGCTGGTCACCTTCGACAACAACCGGATGGGTGAGCTGGTGCTGGCGAAACAAGGCATTCACGAGGCGTTCACTGCCGCCGATCACATGATCTGCGAGGCGATCAGGGCGGTGATCCGGCTGGTCCTGCGTCCGGGGTTGATCCACATCGGGCTGGACGATTTGATGAGTGCGCTGCGCACCACGCGTTCGCGCTGTTTGTTCGGTTGCGGTATGGCCGAGGGCAGCGACCGCGCCGCCAAGGCGCTGCGGGGTGCGCTTGCCAGCCCGTTGCTGGATCAGGGTGCGTTGCTCAAGGAGGCCCGCACGGTGTTGGTGCACTTGTGTGGCGGTGAGGATCTCACGCTCTTCGAGATCGAGTTGATGATGCAAAGCCTGGCCAAGCATGTGCCGGAAAACGCGCATGTGCTTTTCGGCGCGGCGGTGGATCCGGCGATGGGCAGCCGGCTGTCGGTCACACTGATGAGCGCGCTGCCGGAGGACTCGCTTGCGGCGGCCTCGTTGGATTCGCTCAGCCGGGTGGACGACAGGGACAAGCCTCTGCTTGACTCCGGACGGCCCGCGCCCGCCGCAAAGCCACCCGGCGGGCGTGCGAAAGCACGCCGCGCCCCCGTGACGGAAAGTGCTCCGGGTTGTGAAGAGGAATCCGGACCCGCTGCTCCCGCGGTGCCGCCGGATCCGGTGCTGGCGGATCTTTTCACGGAGCCCGCGCCTGTGACGGAGCCGCAGGCCGAATTTCCGGAAACATCCGGGGAGGTGGTGGTGACCCGTTTCGTCTCCGCCAGTGGAGACGGCGCAGTGGATGACAAGCAGGATGACCCGCCGCCGATGGCCGTGGATGCCCCGATGACCGGACCGGAAACCATGCCCGAAGCCGGACCCGCGGCGGCAGTGCCGGATGAAGCGGCGGCCGTCCGGAATCCTGGTCCCCGTCCGCCCAAACTCAAACTCGGGATCAAGGTCGGCGGCTCGCAAAGCGAATTGTCGCTGGATGCCACCCCGCGCGGACGTTTCGAGGGGGAAAACCCGAATGTCGTGGATGGAGAGGATCTCGATCTGCCGCCTTTCCTGCGCAAGAAGAAATGATTTCGCCGTCGCGGCCCGGATCCGCAATGGCCGCTTGTTTCAGCATCCGCTTGCAGGCATGATGATCTCATGGATCGAGGGATTGCCGCAGCACCCCGCGCGCGATGGTTGCGCGACAGCGGTGAACTGGTGCTCGAACTCTCCGGCGACTGGACGCGCCACGGCGGGCAAGCGGTGACCGAGGGTGTCGCGCCGGACCGGCCGCCAGACCGCTATGCGACCAGTGCTCTGGGCGGCTTTGATTCCATCCTGCCTGCCTTCCTGCTTGCGCGGATCCGCGCCGCGGGTGGTGGCGCAGGGGCGCCTCTGGACGGCCTGCCACCGGACCTGCGGGGTCTCATGGAGCTCGCCCTTGCGGTGCCCGAGGAGACCGGTGCGCGTGTCCGTGAGGAAAAAGCATCCGAGATCACCCGGCTGGGAACGCGCACGCTGGAGACTTGGGCGGGTGTGCTCTCGGTCACCGATTTCGCCGGGCGGGCCATGCTTTCGCTGTGCCGCTTCTGCGTCGGACGCGCGCGCTTCCGCTGGCGCGAGTTCTGGGTGATCGTGCAGCAATGCGGTGCGGACGCCCTGCCGATCGTCTCGCTCATCAGTTTTCTCATCGGCCTGATCATGGCCTTCGTGGGAAACGTGCAGCTCGCGAACTTCGGAGCGAGTCTCTATGTGGCGGACCTGGTGGGCATCGCAATGGTCCGTGAAATGGGCGTGATGATGACGGGCATCATCATGAGCGGCCGCACCGGTGCCGCTTTCGCCGCGCAGATCGGCAGCATGAAGGCGAACCAGGAAATCGACGCGCTGCGCACCTTCGGTTTCGATCCCTTCGACTTCCTGGTTCTACCGCGCATGCTCGCACTGGTGATGATGATGCCACTGCTGACGATGTATGCGAACGCGGTCGGCATCCTCGGCGGCATGCTTGTGGGTTCCGCGGTGGGCATTCCACCCGGACTCTATTGGTATGAAACGCTCACCATTGTCACCATGGAGAATGCGTTTCTCGGTGTTTTCAAAAGCGTGTTCTTCGGCGTGGTGATTGCGATGTGCGGCTGCCTGCAGGGCATGCGGGCGGGCAACTCCTCGGCGGCCGTCGGCCAAGCCACCACCCGCGCGGTGGTCGCGTCGATCACCGCGATCATCATCCTCGACTCGGTATTTGCAGCCATTTTCACTATTCTCGACATCTGACCATGCAGCCAACGCCCGCCGCAAACGCCCGTGAAGCCAGGATCGCCGTGCGCGATCTCACCATGGCCTACGGTTCCTTCGTGGTGATGCGGGATTTGAATTTCGAGGTCCGGGAAAAAGACATCTTCGTGATCATGGGTGGCAGTGGTTGCGGCAAGAGCACGCTGCTGCGCCACCTCATCGGCCTGCAGGAGCCTGCCAGTGGCTGTGTTTTCATCGGCGGCGAGAACCTCACCGCCACGCCGCCGGGCGAGCGCGGCCGTTTCATCCGCCGCTTCGGCGTGATGTATCAGTCCGGCGCGCTCTGGTCGTCGCTCACCCTCGGGGAAAACATCGCCATGCCGATCGAGGAGCACACCCGGCTGCCGGCGAGCGCGGTCCGCGAGCTGGCGGCTTACAAGCTCGCGCTGGTCGG
>JBIJBN010000275.1:0-2952 GCA_044345175.1 Luteolibacter sp. | reverse complement strand
CGTCTGGTCGCGGCGGTTTTCGAGTTGTTCGCGGGTGAGGCCGGTGCGTGAGGCTTTTTCCAGCTCCTCGAACTGCGCGGCATCGCGCATCAGGGTGCGCATGTCGGCGTTTTCGTCCCACTTTTGCTTTTGCATCGAGGCGCGGGCCGATGCGTCCTTGGAGCCCTTGATGGCGACACCGTCGGTGGGATGGTGCTTGATGATGTCGTTGTAAACCTCGGCGGCCAGCTGTGGTTGTTCGCGGTCGAGATAGAATTTTGCGAGTTTGTGGAGCAGTTTGGCGTTTTCAGGTCTGCCACTGCGGATGGTTTCGAGCGCGAAGGCCGCGGTATCAAACAATTCCAGTTTGAGGCAGACGTCGAAGAGCAGTTCGTTGGCTTGGTCGTTGAGCGGGTCTTTTTCGAGTTCCTTTTCGATGAGCGGCAGGGTGCCGAGCGGGTCTTTTTTGGCGGCGCCCTGGAGTTTCATGACGCCCATGCCGCCGGTCTGGATGCCGAAGAGTCCGCTTTTCTTCCTGCCGCCGCCGCTGAGCTGGAGTTGGCATTTGCGGAGCAGCTTGCGGGCTTCGAGGAAGCCCGGGCAGTCCTTGAGGACGGGGGGCAGGAGGGTGCTGGCCGCGTAGTCCAGGTTGTGGGTCTGCACGGCGGCGAGCGCCTTGAGCCACAGCGGCTTGAGGTTTGCCGGCAGTTCTTTCTCGGTGATTTCGGGCATGGTGTTCGGACTTTTGGCGGGATTTTCACGCGGCGCGGCGCGTGCCCGCGGCCGCGGCCCGGGAAATCTGCAGCGTGTCGCGCGGCTTGGCAAGCTCCCGTGATGTTGAAACGTGTCGAGTGGCGGTGTGTTTTTGGGATTGATGGCAGGGTGTGGATGGGCTACGCACACGCCGCGGACGGTGAGTCCGCCGTGCCGTTCCCATTCCAATCCATCATGCCTCCCCGTTCTTCGAATCAAGGCCGCCGCCCGGTTGGTGGCCGCCGTCGTCATTTGCCACCCAAGCGCGCGGCGAAGGATGACGAGGAAAAGGCGGTGGAGGTGGAGGGTGAGATTTCCTCGGTCCTGGCGGGCACCATGTTCCGGGTGCGGCTTGAGAGCGGGCATGAGGTGCTGGCGCACATTTCCGGCAAGATGCGCAAGCGGTTCATCCGCCTGGTCGTGGGCGACCGGGTGAAGATGGAGATGTCTCCGTATGACCTGACCAAGGCGAGGATCGTGTTCCGCATCGGTTGATGCGGGTGTGGCCTCAGGCGTCCGCGCCGGCCTGGGCGGCTTCGATCGCCGCCACCGCCTGGATCGACCGGCGTTCGATGACGATTTCCCCGAGCAGGTGGTTCTGGCGGACGACGAACTGGTTGAGCTTCATCAATTCAAGCAGGGCGAGGAAGGTGACGATCACCTCCGCCTTGGTGGTGGCCGCCTCGAACAACTCCTCGAAGCGCCGTGACTCCCCCGGTGAGAACCGCTCCATGAGCAGCTCGATCTTGTCGGAAACAGTGAACCGGTCGTCGATGATGTCTCCGAAATCGTGGGACACCTCGAAGCGCCTGAGCACTTTTTGAAACGCGCGGATGAGGTCGAAGATCGAGACTTCGGCCAGCGCCGCGGGGCGGTCATCCGGTTGCGTGTCGGCCTCGGGCTGGTGGGCGAAGCGGCCCTCCTGTTCGACTTCCCGCAGCGAGAGGAAGCCGGCGGCGTCCTTGAATTTCTTGTATTCCACCAACTGTCGGATGAGTTCCCAGCGCGGATCGTCCTCTTCGGCGTCCTCCTCGGGCGGTTGGTCGGCGCGTGGCAGCAGGGTGCGGCTCTTGAGATACATCAGGTTGGCGGCCATGACGATGAACTCGGAGGCGAGGTCGATGTTGAGCAGTTTGAAGGTGTTGATGTAGTCGAGGTATTGGCGGGTGACCCGTTCGATGGAAATCGAGTGGATGTCCACCTCGTCTTTTTTGATGAGGTAGAGCAGCAGGTCGAGCGGGCCCTCGAAGATTTCGAGGCGGACTTTGTAGTCGGTGGCTTCCACAGCAGGGGTGGTAGGGGATGGGCGCGGCCGGAGCGAGGCAATTTTCCCTCGCTTCGCGGCGGTCGGGCGGCTTTACTGCCGCCGCCGCCGGGCAGAGCAGACCATGGAATCCGAACAATCCCGAAATTTCAACGAGCGCCTGAACCAGTGGGTGGCCAGCCAGGGGTTTTGGTTTCAAGTCCGGTATTCGATGACCGGCGGCGGCATCAGGGGGCTGGCGATGTTCCATTTGCTGCGGATATTCTTCCGCTTGGCGGTTTTCCTGCTGCTGGCCGCCCTTGCCTGCTGGATTTTCCTGATGAAGCGGCCGAACACGGCGGGCTTCAGCGAGACCTTCCGCACGGGTTTGCAAGAGGGGCTTGCGGCCGAGGATCTGGCCATGCGCGGGCTGCAGCATGACCGCGGGAGGATGGAGATCACACGGCTTGCGGCCGATGGCGGCGAGGGAGCGTTTTACGACACCTTTGAAGCGCGCAACATCCGTTTCAGCATGGGGCTTGTGGATGGCTTGCTGCGGGAGTGGCACACCGGGATTGTCTCGATTGCGCGCATGGAGATTGATTTGCGGGCGGGCACGGACAGTCCGGAATCCGCGGCGAAGCTTGCGGAGATGCTTTTCCGCAAGCATGAGGTGGTGATGGATTCCCTCGAGGTCGGGGACGCCACGTTGCGGTGGGGTTACTCGGAAAGGACGCAGGGTTCGATCGAATCGAGCTTCATGAGGGCCCAGCGTTCCGGAGACGGCTGGCGTCTGGATTTCGATGGCGGGACGTTCAACCAGAACTGGCTCAAGGATCTTGAAATCGTCAGCCTGGTGGCACAGGTCGGCCGGGATGGCGTGGTCTTCGAGAGCGCGGAATTCCGAATCGGGAACGGCGTGGTCGAATTTCCCGGCCTGCGTGTCATCGGTGGCGAGCTCCCGCAGGTGGAGGGCA
>JBIJBN010000274.1:0-2962 GCA_044345175.1 Luteolibacter sp. | reverse complement strand
TGGTGCATGAGCCACCGCTGGTGATTTGCGACGAACCGACCGCCGCGCTGGACGCCCACAATGGCGAGATCGTGCTCGAGTTGTTCCGCAATGTCGCATGCTCGCCGGACCGGGCGGTGATCATCGTCACGCACGACAGCCGGATTTTCTCCTACGCCGACCGCATCGCCCGCATGGATGATGGCGAAATCATCGATGAGAAAGAACAGCTCCGCACCGGTCCGCCGCACTTCATCCACGAGCACCCCGCCGGATGAAGCGGCCGCCGGGATTTTTCAGCTGGCGGGGCACCGTGCGTCGTCGTAATTTTCCACCCATGAACCCACAGCTTTCCGATGCGGAACACGCCATGCGCGGGCCCGGATCCGTCACCGGAAACTCCGCTTCATGGCTGGCCGGCGCCATCCGCCCGGCGGCCTCCGCGGTGAAGATCTGATCCGGCCCACTCCGCCCGCATCCGCATGTTCTCCAATCTTCTTCGATACGGCACCATCCTCGCGGCGATCGCCGGGGTGATCGCCATCGTCGGTGTTCAGCGGCTGCAGGGCGAGCGGCGCATTCCGCTGGCCGGGGATCCGCCGATGCCGCCGGCGCAGAAACCCTACGCGGAAGCGGTTTCCGCCACCGGGATCCTGGAGGCGCTGAGCGAAAACGTCGCGATCGGCGTGCCGCAGCCCGGGCTGGTCAGCGAGGTCAGGGTGGCCGTCAATGACCTGGTGAAAACCGGCGATGTGCTGTTTTTGTTAGATGATCGTGATTTGCGGGCGCGCCGGCTGACGGCGGGCGCGTCGCTGGAGGTCGCCCGTGCGGACATCGGTGTGAGTGAGGCGGAGCTGGAGAAGGATCGTGCGCGGCTCGGGCGGTTTTCGGCGGTGAGTGATCCGCGGGCGGTGAGCAGGGATGATCTGGACAATCTGGCGCGTGATGTGTCGGTGGCGGAGGCGCGGCTGGCCGCGGCGCATGCCCGGCTGGCGGCGGCGGAGAGCGAGATCAAGGCCATCGACCTGCTCATCGGACGCCTTGCGGTGTGCGCGCCGCGTGACGGTTCGGTGATCCAGGTGAACATCCGTGCCGGTGAATATGCCGCCGGCACGCCTGCGAATCCGGCGATGGTTCTCGGCGAGACGGGCCGTCTGCAGGTGCGTGCCGATGTGGATGAGCAGAATGCCAGCCGTATCCGTCCCGGGCTGAAGGCGCAGGCGAGTCTCAAGGGTGATCCATCGGTCACATTCCCGCTGGAATTCGTGCGGGTGGAGCCGTTCATCATTCCCAAGATATCATTGACGGGTGCGAGCACCGAGCGGGTGGACACGCGCGTGCTGCAGGTGATCTTCTCCCTGGAGCGTCCGCGTGAAACTCCGGTTTACGTGGGCCAGCAGGTGGATGTTTTCATTGAAGCACCCGAGCCATGAAAATCCCCATTCCCGCGCTTCTTGCCGCATTGATATCATCCGGCTGCACGCTCGGCCCGGATTTTGTGGATGCGGACTTGTCCGGCAGCGGCGATTGGAAACAGCGGCGCGCCGTGGCCGGCGCACGCCTGCCGGATGATTGGTGGCGGCTTTTCAACGACCGTGATTTGGACCGATTGGTCGCGCGCGCGCTTGCGGCAAACCAGGATCTCGCCGCCGCCGCCTCACGCGTGGCCACCGCGCGCGCGCTGGTGGGTGTGGACCGCGCCGGGATGTTTCCGCGGCTTGATTTGAGCGGCAGCGCCGGGATCTCGCGCGCCTCGCAAGACGCCACCTACGAGCGTCTTCCGTCCGGTCTCGGCATTGACATTCCTCTTGAAACCGAGAACTACCGCGGGGTTTTCGATCTGGCATACGAACCGGACCTGTGGGGGCGCAAGCGGCGGCAGGTGGAGGCGTCATCGGCGGAAGCGGCCGCGGCCGAGGCGTTGTTCGATGCCCAGCGGCTCGGCATCGCCGCCGAGACGGCGCGCCAGTATTTCCTGATCCGCGGGCTGGATGTCCAGGAGTCGGTGATCCGTGAGACCATCCGCAGCCGCGCGGATACCCTGGACCTGCTCCAGAGCAAGGCGGACGCCGGCTTGACCGACGGGCTGGCCACCAGCCAGGCCCGCACCGAGTTGGAACTCGCGCGCAATGACCTTGCACTGGTGGAACGCCAGCGCGGCGCGGCGGAAAACGCGCTTGCCGTGTTGTGTGGCGAGCGTCCCGCTGCCGTCAGTGTCGCGCCCCGCCTGACATCGCCCGCCATGCCTGCCATCCGCGCGGGACTGCCCGCGGAGGTGCTCAACCGCCGACCGGATGTCCGCGCGGCCGCCCAGACACTCCGCGCGGCAAACGCCCGCATTGGTGTGGCCGAGGCGGCGTTTTATCCAAGCTTCAGCCTGTTCGGCGGCGCCGGCTACGAATCGGTGGATGCCGCGCGTTTCCTCGACTGGCAGAACCGCGTGCTTTCGCTTGGCGCGGGCGTCGCGGCGCCGGTGATGGATGCCGGGGCGAACCGCGCGCGCTTCCAAGCCGCGGTGAGCGCCCGTGACGAGGCGCTCGCGGCTTATCGCAACCGGCTTCTAACGGCCTTGCGCGAGGTGGAGGACGCGTTGGTCGACCTCAAAGGGCTGGACCGCTCGCGGCGGACCTTGGAGCGGGCGCTTGCGAGCGCACGGGATACCGCCCGCATTTCGCGCGAGCGTTACGACAAGGGTTTGAGCAGTTTTCTCGAGGTGGTGGAGGCGGACCGCACCGTGCTCCGCGTGCGCTTGGTGCTGGCGCAGACCGACGCGCAGCAGCGGATCAATCTCGCGGTGTTGGCGAAGGCTCTTGGCGGCGGCTGGAGTGGCAAGTGAGGCCGGGCACCCGTTGCCATCACCGCGTCCGGACGTGACTCCTGAAAAAAAACAGGGCCGCGCGGATGGCGGCCCCGGTGTGGATGGAGGTTTTGCGGATGCCGCACCAGCGGAAAGCCGAAAGACGCCCCGGTCCGGTGATCAGAA
>JBIJBN010000048.1:0-9933 GCA_044345175.1 Luteolibacter sp. | reverse complement strand
CGGAACTCGTCGCTGCAATTGTCACCATGGCCCATCACATAACAAACCAGACGGCGGTCGGGCTTGAACACCCGCACGCCGCGTTGCTGCCGCAGGAAATCCTCCATCCCGCTGTGGCTGTGATGCCACCACGGATTTCCGGACGCATCCAGCGAGGGATACTCAGGCACCTTGACCAGCCGGGCCGGCAGGACCGTTGTTGATCCGCAGATTTGGGCAAGCTCGTCGCAACTGATCCGACGGCGGGAATCCGGATGATAAATCCAGCCCGATTCCAGAATCACACCTTCGTCGCCAAACCCGTCACGACTCACAAGTGTTTCCACGAAGCTGTAGTGCAGGAGGTCGTCGGCATCCAGCACAAACCAATGGGTGATGCCGCTGCCGGCCAAGAACTGCATGCCGCGCAGCAGCTTCTGCCGCTTGTCCAGTATCCGGTTGAAGTCCCGGTATCGGGTGTAATCACCCCCGACCGCCAATGGCGGCAGTGCGAGATCAACCGATTCAAACGGAATCCTGCCGGAGTCGATCAAACCGATCCCCTCCGGCCGCTCGTGCCCCACAACCACCGCGGCCCAGTGCGGGCTGGTCTGCCCGGCCACGGACGCAAGCGTGCGTTCCAGCATCCGGCAGGTGTTCGCCCAGTCACGGGACACAACAGCCGATTTCAATGGGATCACGATGCCGATTTTCATGAAGCGTTCTGTAATCAAATCAACTACGTGACAGGCGTTGGCCCGTCGAGGGGAATCCCCGCACGGGATGCCGCGGCGATTGGGCAGCCACGGGCTATTCACCCGGAAAGCGGCTGCGGAACATGCGTTCAGTCGGCGCCGCCGCCATGCGGGAAAAACCGGGCGCTCAATACGGCGGTCGTGTCCCAACCATGCTCACACCATGAGTAACCCTCCGCGGAAAGCCGGGCCCGGGCCTCTTCCCTCTGATCACGCGGCAGATGCAGGTGCTCAAAGTTCACAATCATCGGCAGCATCCCCGCATCGAAAAACTGCCTCACAATCCGCCAGTCCATCCCCTCGGCATCAACCTGCAGCAAATCCGGAACCGGCAGGCTGAATCTGGACAGCAGCGTCTGCGGACGCATGGTTTCAACCGTGAAGCCATGGCTGCCGGACCGTGCAAACCTCGCCTGATGCCCGGGCAGCAGCGATGCCCGCGGGCTGTCCGGCGCGTCGGCAAACATTCTGGCATGGCCGTCCACATCGGAAACAGCGGCCTCCACCACCATGATGCGGCCGCGGGAACTGCCCAACGCCTCATGCCTGCGCCGCAGACGCGCGGCCACGGCCGGCTGGGGCTCCACTAGCACCGCCCTCCGGCATGAATTGAGAACCCGCCCTGCAAGCGGATCGTTCGACTCACCGTCAAACGCGCCGATCTGCAGCACCAGGTCCAGACGCCCGGCCGAAGCCAGCGCGGCTGCCGCGAGCTCCACCACGTTCAGATCGCCCGCCGCTCCCTTCCATGCCGGTTTCAATTCATAACCGGCTCGATGCGGAAGCCTTCCGATCAAATGGCGCACTTTCTTCATGATGATCGATCGACTGCACGGTCGGCCACACCCATGCCCGTTCAGCAAAGCGGCGGAGTGAAATCCAGATGATAAGTCAGCCCGGATGCACGCCGGCCGATCCGACGGGCCGGATTGCCCGCGACAATCGCAAATGCCTCCACGTCCCGGGTCACCACGGCACCCGCCCCCACCACCGCTCCCTCGCCGATGGTGACGCCCGGCAGGATGACCGCCCGGTATCCGATCCACGCCCGGTCGCCGATCACGACATCCCCGCCGCGATCGGCGAAGTCCGGCGACTGCGGATCATGCCCCAGCGTCAGAATCGCCGCCTCGGGACCGATCGAGACATCACTGCCGGTGGTGATGCGGAACTTCCGGCCATCCAGCAGGCAGCCGGAGTTGATCACATTCCTCTCGCCCAGCGAAATCTTGCGCGGATTCAGGAACCGGCATCCGAGCTGCACGCCGGTGCCCGCGCCGAAACTCCGCAGCGCGCGCGCCAGCCACGCCCGGCGCAGCGTGCGGGATGGCACGCGGCCGACCCAGTAATTATAACAATAAGCCAGGATGGTTCCGGCAATGAGTCTCGCGTTCATGCGTTCGTGTGTTCCAGCAGCCGCGCGCGGAAGCGGGATGCCGAGTGAAACGAGGCCACCCTGGCCGCACCCGCCGCGGCATGTGTCCTGAGTGCCTCGAATGCGTCCGCCGCACTTTTCAGGGCGAGGACGACCGCATCCGCGGTCTCATCCGGGATCTCCTCTCCGCATCCGGCGAGCTCCGCGATCCGGGCGCTCCAGGTGCCCGAGGTGTAAACCAGAGGAATGCCGCGGCTGGACGCCTCGATGGCGACCCGCGAGACCCGGTGATGATAACTTTCACGCCGGTAAGGCAGGATCACAAGGTCGCTGCGCGCCAGCAGTGATTCATAGGCCGCGGCATCCAGCGGCTCGTTGAGAAACTCCACCCGCGGGTCCGCCAGCAGCTGCGGATCCGGACCCAGCATGCGGCCATCGGGCAGCGCGAATGGCTCGGGCCACTGCATGATGAAACGAAAACGATTCCCATCCGGGCCGGCAAGGATGGATTTGATGGCATCCTGCAACAGGTCATTGCCTTTCTCATGCCGGGCGAAACCGGGACAGGTGATGGTGAGCGGTGTGCGCGCGATGTCCAATGGCGCGTGCGGCGCGGCCCCCGACAGGCCTTCCACCGGATGCGGAAACAACGCGACCGGCAGCCCGGTGAAGCGCTGCAATTCATCCTGCATGCCGTCGGTCTCGGCAGCCAGCACCACGCGCCCGCTGCGGACCGCTGGCGCAAGCAGGCGGAAGCACCACCTCGCCAGCAGGTTGGACGCGCTTTTGGGAAAGACCGTGGGATGGCCGGGCCCGGCGTAGCTGCCGAAGCCCTGCACAAACAACAACAGGAACCGGGTGCCCGGCGCCACCGCCCCGGACCTCGCGAGCAGCGCGAAGGCCAACAGGTGCTGCAGGCGCATCGTCAGCGCGCAAATCCAGTCGTAGGGTTGATGCAGCTTCAGCCAGCGACACATATCCGCGCGAAACGACAGGTTGTGGCGGATTCCTCCAAGCGCCCCCTGGCTGCGGGGATCCAGCCAGCAGTTGCGACGGAACCATGGCGTCACGCCGGGTTCCGCCCGCAAGGGTCCGCTGGCATCACGATGGCCCAGGATCTCCACCTCGTCTCCCGCCGCGCGCAGGCCCCCAGCGATGCCGCCGATGTAGACCGGCCAATGACCCTTGCCGGTCTGGAGTGCCTCCTCGGTGATCAGCACGCGCATGGAGGGCGACGGCTTGCCAAATGTGATCTCAGGATACGGAAACATCCGTGACGAATATCTTGGTAATGCAGGTCTGCGACCGCCTGACATACCCTTTTTCAATGAACCGCCTCTCGATCGCGGAATCGGCCGCAGAGTGGAAATCCTCGACCGCAAACACCCTGGGTCGCACCAGATCAAAGGGAAATGCCGCAACAAGCGCCTCATCCATCCCCTCGCAGTCGATCGATACCAGATCCAGCCTCTCGAGAACATCAAGCGCCTCCCCGACCACACTTCTCAATGACCGGCACCCGACCTCCGTGATCTGCCCGCAAGCCTCATGGTCCGGCTCGTCGGCGAAGTAGTTCATGCCCGGAGCTTTCGGAAAATGATGATAAAACATCCGTTTGTCGCCGCACGGTGTCACGCCGCAACTCAAAAGAAGGTCCCTGCCGCGGTATCGGGACCAAAGCGGTTTCATCAGGGGATTCGGCTCGACCACCACACCCCTGCCGCCTCTCTGGCTGAAGATGCAGGTGTTTGATTTGGCAATCGGATGGAACGCGCCAAGATCGAGATACCTCACGTCCTTGTGGTCGTATCCCAGAATCTCCTGGATCAACAGATCCTCGCCGAACTGGGCATAGGATACCATCGCGTGACGCAGTGACTCCAGGTTTCGTGGGAAAGGGCGCGCACGCCAGATGGCCGCGGGGTTGTTGAAAATGTTCATGATCCAATAAGTCCGGTGGATTGGTTTTTCATCGGATTGCACATGCAATGCGGAGGCTTTTCATGGCATCTGCCCGAGTTGGTGACGGGTGGGGCGGCCCGGTTTGAAACAAGGATGGGCACGGCCCAAACCAAGCCTGTGGGACAGACCGCCGCGTTTTTGACCCATCCATGAGGCGATCGCATGGAGTTGTTGGAATGCGCGGCCGCCCTGGATGGCTGCAAGGCTTTCCCGCAACGGATCATCCACGATCCCGGCCGCCTGCAAATCCCGCAGCGCCTCCCAGGCGCGCCTGCGGAATCCGGACCACCGGCGCGGCTGGATGCCATGGCTGGCGCAGACACGATCCGCCATCACCAGAAACCTCGCCCAATCCGTCACACGGCGCGGGCCTGCATCGGCCTGGCCGGTGATTTTCTCCGGGTTGTCGCTGCGGTAAAGCTCGAGGGTCCCCGGTGAATGCACCACCCGCGCTCCCGCAAGCAGGCAGTTGAGAAACATCATCTGGTCCTCCGCCACAAACAAGTCCTCGGGAAACCCGCCGGACTTCTCCACCATCGCACGGCGGAACAGGCAGGCGTGCGGGACGATCGACCAGTGGCACAACAAGGCCTTGATCAGGCAGCCGCCGGGCAACCCCCGTTGCTGCAGCACCAGATCCTCCGGAACAAAACCCGTTGCGGTGAATCTTCCCTTCACCCACGGCCCGTAGGCGATGTCCGCGCCGGATTCGAGCAGCGTGCGCAACTGCACTTCATGCTTGTCCGGCAGGGCAATGTCGTCGCTGTCGAAAAAATGGATGAACTCGCCGCGAGAATCGCGGAAGCCGGTGTTTCTTGCCGCGCCCGGCCCGGCATTCGGCTGGCGGATCACACGCACCGGAGGTCCGAACGCCGCCGCCACATCCGCCGTGCCGTCCGTGGAACCGTCGTCCACCACGATGATCTCGGCGGCGGGCACGGTCTGCGCCAACAACGAGCGCAGCGTGTCCGGCAGCAACGCGGCCCGGTTGAATACGGGTATGATGACGGAAATGGACGGATTCACTGGATCTCATGCTTGCGGACCATCCGCACCTGCCCGCCCGATCATTGGAACAAGGCCTCGCGCGGGCAGAACTCCATGCGCCTCACCTTGGACTCACCCTCGGCCTGCTCGACCAGGCTGGGCACCATCACCAGACTGCGCAGCCGCGCGGGGTGCGGCCGGTGGCCGTCGAAACGACCGGTCCGGTCCACCTCGAGGAAATGCCCCATGGCCACGTCATCCAGACTCTGGAACAACATGAACCAATCGACGTCGAAGGCCATCCGTGACTGGTCGAAGGCATCCAGCAGCTTGCCGGCCCCGGCACGGGACAGCAGATACCCGTCACCGCCGGGAGCAACGAGGTGCGGAGACACCTCCAGCAGCTTGCGCAAGGCCTCACCTGCCGGAACAAACCGGAATCCGCCGCGCGCGCACGGGTTGTCCTCCCCGCCATGCAGCAGCCCCTCGGCCATCCTCAGGTTGGCGAAAACCAGATCCGTGCCCGGCGGAA
Source organism: Luteolibacter sp. (assembly GCA_044345175.1). GTDB lineage: Bacteria > Verrucomicrobiota > Verrucomicrobiia > Verrucomicrobiales > Akkermansiaceae > Luteolibacter. The sequence goes on along the minus strand of JBIJBN010000048.1, from coordinate 4,343 downwards.
TGCCGTAGTCCGTGATGCGCTTCGGGATCGGCCCGAGGAAGCGCGCGTCATCCTCGCAAATCAGCGCCCACTCCGCACCCGTGTCCTGCAGGCGGAGCCAGGCTTGCCGATGCGCGAGAAAACAACCGTAAATGCCGCGCACAAAATCCGGCCGGTTGTAGCAAAGGTCGGCGATCCGCTCCGCATGTGGCCTGAGCAGGCCGGGAGTCTCCCTCAGGTCAATCCCGTCGACCCGCTCGAACCGGATGCCCCAACGCCTGCAGGTGGCACGGAAACGCTCCAGGCGCGCACGATCCCGCAGCCGGTTCATCACATACACCGGATAGTCGCTGTCGCCACTCCAGCGCATTCCACGCAATGCCGCAGCATTGCGGAAAAACCGCAGGGCAGCCCGCCGCTCCGGCTTGGGATTCACCATCAGAAGCATCTTCTGCAAAGCGATGGCCATGCCCGTGAACCCCGCGTGAAACAAAAGGAACGGCAAACGGCCCGGATTGGGAATGCTCATGACGGGTCGTTTCCGGCGGCCGCCGGTGGCAGGCTGTCGATCAATTCCATAAGTTCCTGATGCGGCGGCCGGCAGGCCATCTGCCGCATCTTCCGGTGCGCGCGTTCACCCATTTCACGCCATTGGTCACGGACCGCCCACGCTCTCTCCATCGCCTCCGCGAACACCGCGGGGGTGGCGAACCCCGCAAGAAACCCATCCACCCCGTCATCCACGTATTCCGCCGCATTGCCACACGCTGTGATCACCGCGATCCTCCCCGCACTCATCCCCTCGGTCAGCACCATCGGCCCGCCCTCGCCTCGTGTCGGGAAAACCTGCAAGTGGTTCTCCGCCCAGATCCGCGCCCGGTCACACACGAATCCCGCGAAGCGGACGCGCCCCGCCAACCCGTAATGCTCCGCCAATCTCTCCAGATAGGCTTGCTCGCCACCCTCGCCATACAGCGTGAGCTTCCAGTCGCGCCGGCTCCATGCATCACCCGCCAACGCCTCGAAAAGCACATCCTGGCCTTTCCACCGGGTGTCCAAACGCGCCACACAGGCAAGCCGCACGGCATCGTCGTCAAACCGCGGCCATGGCACCGGCTCCTCCAATTGCAGCGGCAGGGGCGGCCGGATCACACGCGCGCGCGGAACCGTCATCGCCAGTTGCCGCTCGGTGATGCGCCGGTTGTCGGCCGAAACGAAAACCACGGCGGCGGCCCTGCGGAAAACCCCGCGCATCGTCTCGCGCAACGCGTCATCCACCCAGAAGGTCTCGGCATTGAAATGAATGATCAGGATGAACGGAACCTTCGGATCCGCCAACCTGCGCGCCAGGGCTGGCTGATAGGCGACATCAAACGCGGAACCCGCCGAGACCACCAGCAGGTCCGGCCGAAACGCATCAAGCGCGGAGAACGGGTCGGCCAAACGCGCACGCAAGCGGCTGCCAAGGCCGCCCTTGAGCGTATACGGGTCCACCGCCAACCCCGCGTCGCGCAGCGATGCCACCGCGGGCGCCGGAAGAAAATCACGGCTCATGCGGGCGAACACCGCAGACCCGCCATCGAGCAACCCGCGCGCGGTATCCGCCCACAGGTATTCACTCCCCGGCCATTCGTGGCCGTGGACGGTCGACAGGAACGCAATGCGTCGTTTCATGTCAGGGTCGCATCCGCAGGAACCTCGCCGGCACCCCGGCACGGATTTCATATGCGGGAACATCCTTGGTCACCACCGAGCCCGCCCCGATGATCGCGCCCTCGCCGATCTTCACACCGGGCAGCACGATCACATGCGCGCCCAACCATGCGCCGCGGCCGATCTCGACCGGACCCGCGGTGTATCCCTGCTCATGGATGGGCAGGGCGCGCGTCGCGAAACCGTGGTTGTTGGATGCAATATAACAATAGGCGCCAATCAGCACGTTCTCACCCACACGGATCGGGAAAACGGCGGAAAAAAACGTGTTGCGGCCGATGAATGTGCCGTCGCCAATCTCAAGGGTGACCGCCGGTGGCGCGTCCGGTGCAAACGCAAATGTCACCTCCTTTTCAATCGACAGTCCGGAGCCCAGGCTGACGCGGCTCTCCCAGTCGTCGCAGCCGCGGATGTCGATGGCTTCGATGATCGAGCGCCTGCGCCGCTGCAGGCGGGTCCACCGCCTCAGCCGGCGGGCCGAACGGAACTTCCGCCATGCGGACAAAACCGGGTGAACCACCGGCAGATACGGGACTTTTTCCATGACCTGCGCCAGCAACGGCCGCCTCCGGTCGCGCCCCCAGATGAAAAACACCAGCTTCGAGACCAGGTCCCGGCTCGATGTCAGGGCACGCGCGCTGAAAAGGAATTCGGCACTCGAAACCACCTCGCCGCACGGCACGCCGGACAGGCGGGAAATCGCGCGCGCCGCACGCCGCATCGGCAGGACCGAGAGAGGATGCCTCCTTTCCCACAGCCGCGTGAACACGTCCGCGCCAATCCCGAACAAATCCGCGGTGTTGTCGCGGAGACATTCGAAGTGCGCACCGGAATGGGCGCCATCCGACTTCGAGGCCGATGTCACACTCATGCCATGAATGCGGTAATCCAGCACCGTGTCGGGCAGATTGATGATGCCGCCCTGGCGGGCCAGCCGGAACCACAGGTCGAGATCCTCCATCGGCTTCGGCCGCCGGTAGTTGCCCGCGGCCAGCACGGCATCGCGCCGCATCATCACCGCGGGATGCGGCAGCGGACTCTGAAACAGCATCATCGCCAGCACCGCATGCCCGCGCAGCGGATAAGCCAGCGCGCCCGGCGCGGGATTACCCGCCGCGTCGATCAATCGCAGCTGGCCACCCACCGCCACCCGTCCTGGATCGGCATCCATGGCGGCGAGCTGGCGCTCGAAACGTCCGGGCAAACACACATCGTCCGCATCCATCCGCGCGATGAACTCCGACCGCGCCTCCTCCACCATCGCGGCAAGACATTCATGCAAGGGCAGCGGACGACCCTTGACCACCCGGCCCGGCAGGCGCGCGGGAATCCATGCTTCCGCCTCCTCCAGACTGCCGTCCACCGAGCCATTGTCCCAGACAAGCACCTCGAAGTCGCGGCACGTCTGCGCCTCCAGCGATGCCATCGCCGCTGCAAGGTAGGGCATGCCGTTGAGAACGGGCAAAATGACGGTGATCCGGGCCATGGGTTTGCAAAAAATCCGTTGCGATCACGGCGGCGCAATCAAGCCGCACCCGTTCCAGCGGCACCGGCCGCCCGCGTGTCGATGAAGATCCGGGTCAGATGCGTCATGGCGAACCATTCATAGCCGAGCGACTCACAGAACCGCTGGATGTCCGAATCCGGCCGCTTTTCCGCATCCTCGACGGCAATGATCCATGGCCGGAATGCCGACCAGTCATTGCCCTGCAACACGGCCAGATCCGCGCCTTCGCAATCGACGTTGAGAAAGCCGAATGGCAGGCCGGTGGGCGCGTGCGCGCGCAACACCGATGCGAGGGTGTCGGTCTCCACCTCGATCCTGCCGGCTGCGGTCTCACCAAGGACACTCCGGCCGTCCGGACCCGCGGCGGCAGCCAACCTGCAGGTGGCTTCGATCGTGTATTCAAGGAACTCCGCGCGTCCCTTGCGGTCCGACACCGCAATACACAGGTTCGTATCCGATGGCCTGGCTTGATTGAAAAGATCGATGGTCTGCCTGACGGGATCGATGTTCACACCCTGCCATCCTCTCCAATGCAGCAACAGCGTGTTGGAATACTGGAAAGGATGGTGGCAACCCACATCCACATAAAAAGCCCTGCCCTCGAGTTTGAGGTGTTCAAGAGCCCTTTGCACAAGCACGTCCTCGCCAAACTGGGAATAGGTGCATCCGATGTGTCGCCACTCGATCACCTTGCGCGGCACGCGGGCCCGTGTTAGCCGCCTGATGAGAAAGCCTGCCAGCGCGGCTGACAACAGCCCGCCCGCCCGGCGGATTCCGGCCAATGGTTTTTTCATGACGGATGATTTGGTAAAAACGACCGGTAAAAAGCACGGGGGTTCTAATGCAGGCAGGCAGCGATTTCCCGCGGATCCAGCCGCATGTCGCGCGGGGCATCCGTCGCGGCCAGGCATTCCCCACCGCGTTCGACCAGCGGCAGATAGCGCAGCCCGAGTCTGACGGCCAAATGCCCATACATGCATTTGAGATAGCCCCTGGTGAACAACTCCACAACCGTCGTGCCGGCCTTGCAGAAAACCAGGTTCGCGAGCGCCGCACCATGCGGGGCAACCACCACTTTGGCGCGTGCGAACAATTGCGCCTGCTGGCGCAGACCCATGTCCTCGAGATGCACCAGTGTGAACCC
>JBIJBN010000273.1:0-2966 GCA_044345175.1 Luteolibacter sp. | reverse complement strand
ACCGAGTCCCTCAAGGGTGAGCGGGCAGCTCCCCGTAATTGCCTTTGCGGCAGCACCACCACTGTCGCGGACGACATAGGTTGACTGTGGAAGCGGCGCTGGCGAAATCTTCACCTGCGCGTGTTGTTTCAGCCATTCAGCACAGCGGCGGGCGTGTGCCGGTCCTTTGAGTTGATTGCGGCGGGCGCGTTCTTCAGGTCCTCCTAGGAGATCGGTCGAGGACGGCTCGGGAAGAATCATTCGTCCGGAGCGCCATTTCTCCACTCCGGACAGTAGCTCAGCGAAGGCGAACACCGAGAGTTTAGCCGTTGCGACGTCGAGCGCCTCGGTCGAGGCTGAGTCGCCGACGATATGGTCAAGGACGCGATCAGCGCCGGTGTTGGAGATTAACCGCATTTAGATGTTTCGCTCTGATGTTAAAGGGGAGGGTGGGACAAATACGGGGTCAGGGTATGAAAAACTAAGTATTTTCGTCAGGAAACTGGAATTCGGTTTGTTGCTGGTCGTTGACGGGGGCGTCCATGAATTTGAGGCTGGAAACTTTCACAAGGCAGGCACAGCCGCTAGCCACGGGGTAAAGTCGCCGGATTCGTGCTTCCACGCGTCGCGCAGCGGAACTTTTTGTAGTCGGCTCAGGGATTTCTTCATTATTCTCCAGTGCGAAGGTTGGGATGTGTTGCTCAGTGGTTGGCCGAATTTATCACAAGGGGTGGGACAAATAGAGGGACACCCACCATAAAAGTGAAATTTTTGGGGCCTCGATCCCTACCCGTCCGGGATGGGATTTCAGGCGGCTTGATTTGACCACCCCGCTGCGGGACAGCGGATTGGGAAATATCGTGATAAGATTTGCCCGAAACACGCCTGCGGGGCAAGCCGGATCATGCCGATCGCTAACCGCCGCGCAATTTCGCATGAATGCGGGTTTGGAAGATCGGGACGTAGGCTCCGGCAGACTTCCGAAACGGCCTTCCGGGTAATGGGACGAGGGCGCGCAGCAGGAATTGGAGGCGCTGGAACGCTTTGGAAAACCGCTCGTAATCAGGCGATGAGAGCGGTGGATTGTGCCACTCTCCCTGCGCGGCGAGGGTCATGAGGATGCCGAGCGGGTGTTCGGGCCCGAGTTGGTGGCGTTTTGGGAAAGTGTGGCTGCCGTCCTGCCCGGGGGCGGTGAGGCGGATGGTCTGGTTGCCGGACAGCTCGATGGTCACCTGGACGTTGCTTCTGAGGGCAATTCGATCAGGCACGGTTCGCGGCATAGAACCGGACGGCATCGGACAGCGGGACCTCACCGGCCGTGCGGCGGGCGCTGGCCCATTCCTCGATGGCGGCGGACAGGCTGACCCCGAATTGGCTGGCGACATTCTCGCAGTGGTGGAGCAGTTCGAGATTCCGCTTGGTCGCTTCGGTGCCGGTCGCGAATCCGTTCTCCAGCCGGACGCTTACCTGCTGGGCGATCAGCCTGGTCTCGTCCATGCAGGCGAGGTGACGGGTCGGTTGCCGCCCGTCCTCGCGCCAGTAGAGCGAGAACATCGGGTAGCCGTCCTTCCGGGTGACAGAGTAGATTTTGACTGTCGCGGGACCTGTTCTGATCTCCACGACACCGCTGCGGCGTTTGCGTTTACGGGTCATGTGCCCCGGTTTCCGCTTCAAGTGTGCTGGAATCCGTGCTGGAGAATCCGTAGCAGGTTTCTTGAAATCTCCCGATTTCCCTGATAATGAAGCACTTGAGGAATCATTGCGAATGATGGCGGAGAGGGTGGGATTTGAACCCACGGTGAGTTTTACCCCACGTCCGATTTCGAATCGGGTGCCTTAGACCACTCAGCCACCTCTCCCGGGATGCCGTGGTGGGCATGGGGCGGAGGGTGGGATGGCGGGCGGGAGATGTAAAGCGCCCAGTTGGATTTTCAGTCCGGGAAGACGATCGCGCGGTTGCCGTCGATGATGGTGCGGTCATGGACGTGGAAGCGGATTCCCTTGGCGAGGGCGACGCGTTCGCAGTTGCGGCCGAGGCGGACGAGGTCCGAAGGGCTGTGGAAGTGATGGACGCGCTCGACCTCCTGTTCGATGATGGGGCCGGCGTCGAGATCAGGGGTGACGTAGTGGCAGGTGGCGCCGATCAGTTTGACGCCGCGCTGGTAGGCTTGCTTGTAGGGATTGGCGCCGATGAAGGCGGGCAGGAAGCTGTGGTGGATGTTGATGATGCGGCCGGCGAAGTCATGGCAGAAGTCATCCGGCAGGATCTGCATGAAGCGTGCGAGCACGATGAGTTCGACCTGTTGTTCCCCGATCAGGCGGCGGATTGTGGCGAAGCCGGCCGCGCGTTGTCCGCCGTCCATGTCGATTTCGTGGAATGGGATGCCGGCGTTTCGTGCGACGTTGCGGCAGTTCGGGCGGTTGCCGATGATGGAGGTGATTTCGAGCGGGAGTTCGCCGAGTTGGGTGCGCCAGAGGATTTCGTTGAGGCAGTGATCGGTCTTGGTGACGAGCACGGCGGCGCGCATCAGGTAGGGGAGGCGCCGGAAGTGCCATGTGGCGCGCAGGCTGTTGCCGAGTGCGGTGAAGCCGCCGATGAAATCCTCGACATCCGTTTCAAGATCCGAGGTTTCGATTTCCAGTCTTGCGAAAAACTTTTTGGCGGCCTGATCGGAGAACTGGTTGAACTCGATGAGGTTGCCGCGGCGCGAGGCGGCGTAGTTGGCGATTTGGGCGACGATTCCGGGTTGGTCCGGGCAGCTGAGTTTGAGGATGAGACCCGGGCGGGACATGGTGGAGTGGGCGTGCCGTGGGGGCGGGTGTTCGTCAACCACAGCAGGGTGAGGGCGGCCCGTGCGTGCGGGTGGGGATCACATGCGGATGTCGACCATCGCGCGTTTGCGGCGGGATTCGATCCAGCGATCGTATTGGGCGGAGGTTTTTTTCCTGCGGACGCGTTCCTCGACCATTTCGCGGACTTCGGAGAG